>CANRGN010000038.1 GCA_947630235.1 uncultured Clostridia bacterium | reverse complement strand
CCGCCGTATGCCGAACGGCACGTACGGTGGTGTGAGAGGACGAAATATCAATTAATGATATTTCTCCTACTCGATTTATTCCCTCATTTTTCTCACATTAGTTTTATGTGTATAAGGCTACGTTACGTTGACTATTTGTATTTTATAAGTTTGATGTTATAATAAAAATGTTAAATTATATAAGTTAAAGTGAATTAGAAATTAAGTATGACTTGAAAAAGCAAATTCCAGAATATATGTGTCATAAAATAAAAATTGTAAGTATTTTTCCGTTAAAAAAATGGAAAACTTGTTGTGTCCCTCTGGTTCACTTTTAAAAAATTAGCAATCAGCTATTGACTTTGCTAAAAACTAGTTATATAATACATTCAAATTTATAAAAAGAGGTGTATTAAATATGGAAACAAAACAATTTAAAGCAGAATCAAAAAGACTATTAGATTTAATGATAAATTCAATTTATACTAATAAAGAAATTTTTTTAAGAGAACTTATTTCAAATGCTAGTGATGCAATTGATAAGTTATATTATAAATCATTAACAGATAGTAATATAAAATTAAAAAAAGAAGATTATAAAATAGATTTAGCAGTTGATAAAGAAAAAAGAACAATTACAATTTCAGATAATGGAATTGGAATGAATGAAGAAGAATTAGAAACAAATCTTGGAACTATAGCTAAAAGTGGATCTTTAGCATTTAAAGAAGAAAATGAGAAAAAAGAAGATGTTGATATAATTGGTCAATTTGGTGTAGGATTTTATTCTGCATTTATGGTGAGTGAATCTGTAAAAGTTGAAAGTAAAGCTTATGGTTCAGATAAAGCATATTCTTGGTTTTCAAAAGGTGTAGAAGGATATCAAATAGAAGAATGTCAAAAAGAAGATGTAGGTACAACAATTACTTTAGTAATAAAACAAGATACAGAAGAAGAAAAATATAGTGAATTTTTAGATGAATATAAATTAAGAAGTATTGTAAAAAAATATTCTGATTATATACATTATCCAATAAAAATGGAAGTTGAAAGACAAAAATTAAAAGAAGGGTCAAAAGATGAATATGAAACAGTAGTTGAGATTGAAACTTTAAATAGTATGATTCCAATTTGGAAAAAGAAAAAAGGTGAAGCTACTGAAGAAGAATTAAATTCATTTTACTCTGAAAAATTTTATGATTTTGAAAAGCCTTTAAAAGTAATACAAGCTCAAGCAGAAGGACAATATAGTTATAATATGCTTCTATATATTCCTTCACATTTACCTTATGACTATTATACAAAAGAATATGAAAAAGGATTACAACTTTATTCAAATGGTGTTTTAATAATGGATAAATGTAGCGATCTATTACCAGATTATTATAGCTTTGTAAAAGGTTTAGTAGATAGCCAAGATTTATCACTTAATATTTCTAGAGAGATGCTTCAACATGATAGGCAACTTAAAGTTATAGCAAAAAGCATAGAGAAAAAAATAAAATCAGAATTAACAACTATGTTAAATCATAAAAGAGAAGAATATGTAAAATTCTTTGAAACTTTTGGTACACAATTAAAATTTGGTGTTTATAATAATTATGGAATGAATAAAGATGAACTTAAAGATTTACTTTTATTCTATTCTTCTACAGAAAAAAAACTTGTTACTTTGAAAGAATATGTTGATAGAATGAAAGAAAATCAAGACAAGATTTATTATGCATGTGGAGAAACTATAGACAAAATAGATTTACTTCCACAAGTTGAAGCAATAAAAGATAAGGGATATGAAGTTTTATATTTAACAGAAGGAATAGATGAATTTGTATTCCAAGTTTTGATGAATTATGAAGGAAAACAATTTATAAATAGTGGTGCAAATGATATTGATTTAGATAGCAAAGAAGAAAAAGAGCAATTACAAAAAGAAAATGAAAGTAATAAGGCAATGTTTGAAATTATGAAAGAATCATTGGTATCACAAGTTGAAGGTGTGAGATTTACTCATAGATTAAAAAATCATCCAGTTTGTTTGGTTAGTGAAGGTACTATATCAATTGAAATGGAAAAAGTTATAAATGCAATGCCTAATGACCAAAATGTTAAGGCTAAAACTTATTTAGAAATAAATGATTCACATCCAATAGTTGAAAAGTTGAAAAAATTATATGAAACTGATAAAGAAACTTTAAAAGATTATACTAAAGTATTATATTCACAAGCTAGACTAATTGAAGGATTATCTATAGAGAATCCTACAGAAATTAGCAATTTGATTTGCAAATTTATATCTGAATAATATTAAAATTTAGAAAGAATAATAAAATGAAATCTAAAAATGAAGTAATAAATATAATAAAAATTTTAAAGAAAACGTATCCTGAGGCTAAATGCAGTTTAGATTTTGATACTCCTTTTCAAATGATGGTAGCTGTTATGTTATCTGCTCAATGCACAGATGAAAGAGTTAATAAGATAACACCTAAGCTATTTAAAAAATATCCTACACCAGAAAAGATGGCAAATGCTTCAGTTGAGGAAATATCAGAGCTAGTAAAATCATGTGGATTTTATAGAAACAAGAGCAAAAATATATGGTTATCTAGTAATTTATTGATTGAAAAATATAATGGGATTTTACCTGAAGATATTAAAGAATTAGAAAATTTTCCTGGAGTGGGTAGAAAAAGTGCTAATGTTATTATGCTTGAGGCTTTTAATAAGCCTCAAGGAATTGCAGTAGATACACATGTAAAGAGAATTTCTAATAGATTAGGATTATCTATAGAAAAAGAACCAATTAAAATTGAACAAGATTTATTAAAGCAAATTCCAAAGGAATATTTAAAGGATGTAAATCATATTTTTATATATTTTGGAAGAGATATATGTAATAGTAGAAAACCAAAATGTGATATATGCCCTATAAAAAAATTCTGTGATAATAATATAGAAAAAAAGGAAAAGAAGAGATAAAGTGGAAAAATTTTTTTAAAAAGCTTGCATTTTAAAAAAATACATGCTAAAATAATTCATAGTCAGTTTAATAAAAATAATGGAGGTGCATAAACAATGGCAAAATGCGTATGTTGTGGTAAAGAAACTACATTTGGAAAACAATTAAGTATTACACGTTCTCATATTAGTAAAAGATCAACAAGAACTAAAAAACCAAATTTAAGAAGAGTAAAAGCTATAATCAATGGAGAAACTAGAGTTGTAAGTGTATGTGCTAAATGTTTAAGATCAGGAAAAATAGTTAGAGCTTAATTTTTCTTATAAAAATTTAAGATTAAATAGAATTTTATAAAAGTGGATATTTTTAATTTATTTTTTTTATAGATTAAAAATGTCCACTTTTTATATAATATTTTTGTAAAAAAATATAAAAAAATAATATTTTGTGAAATACTTGTAAATTTTTTGTGAATAATATATAATATAAAAAAATTTAAGATAAAAATTTAGGAGGCACATAAGAAATGATTAAAAAAGTAGCTATATTAACTAATGGTGGAGATGCACCAGGACTTAATGCTGTTATAAGAGCAATAGTAAAAACTGCAGAGCATAATGGAGTGGAATGTTATGGATTTATAGAAGGATACAAAGGTTTACTTGAAAATAATTATATAAAATTAGATTCAAGTACAAATGCATCTGGTCTACTTCATAAAGGTGGTACAATAATAGGAACGTCAAATAGTACAAATGTGTTTAATTATAAATGCATAAATGAAAATGGAGAAGTTGAATACAAAGATTTATCAGATGAATGTGTTAAACATATACAAGATGCTGGTTTTGATTGCATATTTACTCTTGGAGGAGATGGAACACAAAAATCTAGTAGAGATTTTTCTTTAAAAGGAGTTAATTGTATAGGAGTTCCAAAAACAATAGATAATGATGTTGCACATACAGATGTTACTTTTGGATATAATACTGCAGTTTCCGTTGCTACTGAAGCAATAGATAGATTACACACAACTGCTGAATCTCATCATAGAATATTAGTATTAGAAGTAATGGGAAGATATGCTGGTTGGATAGCATTAGAATCAGCAATTGCTGGTGGAGCAGATGCTGCTTTAATACCAGAAATTCCTTATGACATAAATAAAGTAGTTGAAAAAATAAATCAAAGAAGAGCAAAAGGAAAGAATTTTAGTGTAATTGTAACATCAGAAGGTGCAAAACCAATAGATGGTGATTTAGTAATTAAACAAAAATTAGACGATGCTGGACTTGATAATATAAAATTAGGTGGAATAGGAGATAAACTTGCACATGATTTAGAAGAATTGACTGGAATGGTATCTAGAAATACGGTTTTAGGTTATGTTCAAAGAGGTGGTACACCTAGTGCATTTGATAGAGTTTTATCAACAAGATATGGAGTTAAAGCTATGGAGCTTGCATTATCTGGTATATTTAATGTATTAGTTACTTACAGAGGCGGAGAAATGGGATATGTTTCTTTAGAAGATGTAGTTGGAAACAATAAAGTAATAGGTGCTGTTTCTGGCAATACAAAAGAAAGCAATATTAGAAGAATTACAATGGATAATGATTTAATAAAAACTGCTAGAAGTATAGGAATATGTTTAGGAGATTAAGCTTGTCTATAATAGAACTTGAAAAAGTTCTATACATAATAAAAAATTTAAGGAGGGTATTGTTATGGATGAAAATAACAATAATGAGAAAGAGTTTTCTGTTGATATTGACAAAGAGGAACTAAAAAATCAAACAAAGGATACAGTAAATCAAGTAAAAGAAACTATTAAGAATGTTAATTTCAAAAAAGATGCTAGTGCTACAAAAGGATTTGTAATTAATATGATTAAAAAACCTTTTTCTACAATAGAAGAAATTGTTTTAGAAAAAGAAAATCGTTTTCCAAATGCAGTTATTTTAATGATATGTTTAATGGTTTTATCTGGACTTGAATATGTATTAAGTATAGCTTTTTCTAAATATTCAAGTGGAGTATCTTTTAAAGTACTTGTTTTAGATATTTTACAACCATTATTATTTGTTTTAGCTTTCACTGTTGCTACAGTAGTTTTTGGTGGAAAAGAGAAAAAGAATATTACAACTATATTAACAGGATTAACTATTGCTTATTCACCAAAAATCTTTACTTATATAGCTTCTATAATATATTCAATAATTAATATAAATATAATTGGATATATTTATACTATTTTAAGCAATTCAATAAACTTTTTTACATATGCTTTAATGTTCCTAGTTATAAAAAATGTAATTACTAATGATGGAGATAATGATAAATTATTAAGAAAAATTGCAGTAATTGCTATATGCGCTTATTTAATAATTAAATTATTAGTAATAATAGGTATTTATTAATATAAATATAAACTTATACAAAAAACAATAGAAATTATTTTTCTATTGTTTTTTTTTGTATAAGCTTATATTTTTACGATTTATAAGACAAAATAATATTTTTTATAATTAAAAAACTTGACACAAAGCTATAATACATATAAAATATAATTGTAAAATTAAAATACAATATATAAAATTTATAGAAATATTAAATATTAGTAATTTAGTTGTACATTGAAAAATTAATAGAAAAGAGGTAGATAGTTATGAAAACAGTATTAATAATTATCGCAACTCTTCTAGTCTCAGCTGTGATTTTTATACCAATAGGTGTTTTGATAAGAAAAAAAATTGCAGAATCTAAAATTCGTAGTGCTGAATTTGAAGCACAAAATTTGATTGATAAAGCTAAAGTAGAAATTGAAAACATGAAAAAAGAAGAAATAATTAGATCAAAAGAAGAAGTTTTAAGAATTAGAAATGAATTAGATCAAGAGATTAAAGAAAGAAGAGGCGATATACAAGTACAAGAGAAAAGATTAATACAAAAAGAAGAAAATCTAGAAAAAAGAGCTTCAGTATATGAGAATAAAGAGAAAGAATTAGAAAGAAAATATACTGAAAATGAAACTAAAAGACAAGAACTAGAAGGATTATACAATAAAGAAATGGAAGAACTTCAAAGAATTTCTGGTTTAACTATAGATGAAGCTAAAAAACAAATTCTAGATACATTAGAAGAGGAAGTAACAGCTGAAAAAGCTAATTTATTAAGAGAATTAGATATGAAGGCAAAGGAGGAAGCTGATAAGAACGCTAAAGAACTTATTGGTTATGCAATACAAAAATGTGCTGCAGATCATACATCAGAAACAACTGTATCTGTTGTTTCATTACCAAATGATGATATGAAGGGAAGAATAATAGGTAGAGAAGGTAGAAATATAAAAACCTTAGAAACATTAACAGGAATAGATTTGATTATTGATGATACTCCTGAAGCTGTTATTATATCTGGCTTTGATCCATTAAGAAGAGAAGTGGCAAGGATAGCTTTGGAAAAACTTATAGAAGATGGTAGAATTCATCCTGCAAAAATTGAAGAAATGGTTGAAAAAGCTAAAGAGGAGGTAGAAGCTTCTATAAAAGCAGAAGGTGAAAGAGCAACTTTTGAATCAGGAGTTAATAATCTACATCCAGATTTAATAAAAATACTTGGAAAATTAAAATATAGAACAAGTTATGGGCAAAATGTATTAAATCATTCTATCGAAGTTTCAAATTTAGCTAGAATTATGGCAGAGGAATTAGGAGTTAATCCTAAGATTGCTAGAAGAGCTGGATTATTACATGATATAGGAAAAGCATTAGATCATGATATGGAAGGAACTCATGTAGAAATAGGCGTTGATTTACTAAAAAAATATAAAGAAAATCCTATTATAATAAATGCTGTTGAAGCTCATCATGGTGATGTTGAACCACAATCATTAGAAGCTATATTAGTACAAGCTGCTGATGCAATTTCAGCATCAAGACCAGGAGCTAGAAGAGAAACATTAGAAACATATATCAAAAGATTAGAAAAACTTGAAGAAATAGCAGATTCTTTTGAAGGTGTAGAGAAATCTTATGCAATTCAAGCTGGACGTGAAGTAAGACTTGTAGTTAAGCCTGAAAAAGTTTCAGATAGTGAAATGATAGTAATGGCTAGAGAAGTGGCAAAGAAAGTTGAAAACGAAATGGAATATCCAGGCCAAATAAAAGTAAATGTTATCAGAGAAACAAGAGCTATTGATTATGCGAAATAAAAAACGACCTTAAATGGTCGTTTTTTTTATATAAACTATTGATTTTTCTGTTAGGTATGGTATAATGTAAAAGCTATTGTAAAAAAATAGAAATATGGAAGGATGATAAAAAAATGGATGTAAAAGTTAACAAGGCAGAAGATAAGAATGAAGTTACATTAGAAATTACTGTTGAAGCTAAAATTTTTGAAGATGGAATAAAAAAAGTATTTAACAAAAATTCTAAATACATAGCAATTCCAGGTTTTAGAAAAGGAAAAGCTCCACTTAATATAGTAGAAAAATTTTATGGCGCTCAAATATTTTATGAAGATGCATTTAATGAGATAGTGCCTGAAATATATAGTAAAGCATTAGAAGAAAATAAAGTAGATGCTGTTACAAGACCACAAATAGAAGTTGTTCAAATGGAAAAAGGAAAAGATTTAATATTTAAAGCAACAGTTGCAGAAAAACCACAAGTAAAACTTGGTAAATATAAAGGTGTAACAGTTGAAAAACCTAATTATAAAGTTACAGCTGAAGACATAGAGAAAGATTTAAAAGCAAAACAAGAACAAAATTCTAGAATTATAAATGTATCTGATAGAGCTGTTGAAGCTAAAGATATAGCAGTTATAGATTTTGATGGTTCTGTTGATGGAAATCATTTTGAAGGTGGAAAAGCTGAAAATTATGAATTAGAAATTGGTAGTGGAAGTTTTATTCCTGGTTTTGAAGATCAAGTTATTGGAATGAAAATAGATGAAGAAAGAGATATAAAAGTAAAATTCCCAGAAGACTATTTTTCAAAAGAATTAGCTGGAAAAGATGCAATTTTTGCTGTAAAATTACATGAAATAAAAGTAAAAGAATTACCAGCTCTTGATGATGAATTTGCTAAAGATGTTAGTGAATTTGATACTTTAAAAGAATTAAAAGATGATATTAAAGCAAAACTTACAAAATCAAATGAGGAAAGAGCAAAAAGAGAAATAGAAGAAGCTAGTATAAAGGCTGTATGTGATGATGCTAAAGTTGAAATTCCTGAAGGAATGGTTGAAATAGAACTTGATAATATGGTTGAAGATATGAATAATAGATTACAATATCAAGGAATTAAATTCGATCAATATTTAAATATGATAGGAAGAACAATGGCAGACTTTAGAGCTGAAAGTAAAGAAACAGCTGAAAATTCTGTTAAAACAAAATTAGTTTTAGAAGCAGTATGTGAAGATAGCAAAATAGAAATAAAAGATGAAGAAGTAGAAGAAAAACTTAAAGAATTAGCAAATAGTTATGGAAGAGATTTTGAAGAATTAAAGAAAAATGAAGTTTTATTAAAAAATATAAAAGATAACTTAAAAACAGAAAAAGCTATAAGTTTAATTGCTGATAATGCAAAATTAGAAGCCAAAAAATCTGATAAAAAAGAAGAAAAAAATGATGAAGAGAAAAAAGATTCTAAAAAATCTACATCTAAAAAATCATCAAAATAAATATATATAAAATATATATGAAATAGGCGATTATTAATTGCCTATTTTCTTTTTCTAATAATCAATTTAATATATATAATTGTAAGATATTTTTATTCAGTAGGAAAGTTCTCAGTAGCTAGGCTTAAGTAAAAGCATTGCACACAATTTTTGACAAAATTGGCGCACGAACAATTTAACGTGGATTTAGCAGTAACAATATGTTAAAAAATGTCGAGAAAAATATTAAAATAAGTATTGAAAAAAAAATAGTTTTAGTATATAGTATCGATATGCAAAATAAAATACTTAGGAGGGAATTTATGATAGAAAATAGTTTAGTTCCTTATGTTGTTGAACAAACAAGTAAAGGAGAAAGATCATATGATATATTTTCAAGATTATTAAAAGATAGAATAATATTTTTAGCAGAGGATGTTAATTCAGCTTCAGCAAGTTTAGTTGTAGCTCAATTATTATTTTTGGAATCTGAGGATCCAGATAAAGAAATATCCTTATATATAAATAGTCCAGGTGGATCAATTACTGATGGAATGGCTATAGTTGATACAATAAATTATATAAAATGTCCAGTTTCTACAATATGTGTAGGATTAGCAGCTAGTATGGGAGCTGTTCTATTAGCATCTGGAGCAAAAGGAAAAAGATTTGCTACTCCAAATGCAGAAATTTTAATTCATCAACCCCTTATTGGTGGTGGAGGTCTATCTGGTCAAGCTACAGAAATAAAAATTCATGCTGACCATATGATTAGAACAAGAGAAAAATTAAATAGATTACTTAGTGAAAGAACTGGTCAAACAATGGAAACAATTATGAAAGATACTGAAAGAGACAATTATATGACAGCAGAAGAAGCTTTAAAATATGGTTTAATTGATGGTATCTTAGATAAGAGAAATTAATTTTAAGAGGGTGACTATATGCCAAAGAATATTGAAAAAAACATAAGCTGTTCATTTTGTGGCAAACCACAAGAAATGGTAAAAAAAATTATAGCTGGCCCTGGTGTTTACATTTGTGATGAATGTATATCTGTATGTCAAAATATAATGGATGAGGATATGTATGATGAAGAAGAAACAAATTTATCACCAGAGGTTATTCCTACACCAGAGCAAATAAAAAACACATTAGATGATTATGTAATAGGTCAAGATGAAGCTAAAAAGGCATTATCAGTAGCTGTATATAATCATTATAAAAGAATAGCAAATTTAGATTCTATTGATGATGTAGAAATACAAAAAAGTAATATTTTGTTATTAGGACCAACTGGTTGTGGAAAAACATTATTAGCTCAAACATTAGCTAAAGTTTTAAATGTACCTTTTGCTATAGCAGATGCTACAACTTTAACAGAAGCTGGTTATGTAGGTGAAGATGTTGAAAATATAATATTAAAATTACTTCAATCAGCTAATTTTGATGTTTCAAAAGCTGAAAGAGGAATTATATATATTGATGAAATTGACAAAATTACCAGAAAATCAGAGAATCCTTCAATAACTAGAGATGTTAGTGGAGAAGGAGTTCAACAAGCTTTATTAAAAATTGTAGAAGGTACAATTGCTTCAGTACCACCACAGGGTGGAAGAAAACATCCTCATCAAGAATTTATACAAGTTAATACTTCAAATATTTTGTTTATATGTGGTGGAGCATTTGAAGGCTTGGAAAATATAATAAAAGATAGAACAGATCAAAAAACAATAGGTTTTGGAGCTACAATAGAAAGCAAGAAAGATATTAATAAAAAAGAAATATTTAAACAAATTCTACCACAAGATTTATTAAAATTTGGTTTAATTCCAGAATTTGTTGGAAGGCTTCCAATTATAGCTACACTTGATGGATTAGATAGAGATTCTTTAATAGATATTGCTACAAAACCAAAAAATGCATTAGTAAAACAATATAAAAAACTAGTTGAACTTGATGGTGTTGAATTAGATTTTGAGCAATCAGCTTTAGAACTTATAGTTGACAAAGCAATTCAAAGAAATACAGGCGCAAGAGGATTAAGGTCAATAATAGAAGACATAATGAGAGACATAATGTATGAAATACCTTCAAATCCAAAAATAATAAAATGTATTATTACAAAAGAAACAGTTGAAAAAGGTGAACCACCGAGACTTATAATTGATGAAAACAAAACTAGAGAGCCTTTAAAAACTAATGTAAAAAAGGATATACAAAATAATGAAGAGACAGCATAGAGATATGCTGTTTTTTTAAAATAAAAATAGGAGAAAAATTGTGATGAACAAAGGAATAACGCTTATTGCATTAATTATAACAATAATAGTAATGTTAATATTAGCATCAGTATCTATTAATATAATTGTAGGCAATAGTTCTATGGTTAGTAGAGCTAATCGTGCTAGATATCAAAATTCTATAACTCAAATTGAACAAAAATTAAATGAAGTATATACTCAAAATTATGAAGAAGTGGAAAGTGAGAATTTAGTAGAATTAACAAAGGATGCTCCAGTAACGAAAGCTAGGGCGCTTGCATATTATTTAGAAGATAGTTTAGGAGACGATAATAATATTTTTAGAAAAGCCAAAAATTCAAATGGATATACTACAAACCATGAATTTAAAGATGAATCAAACGCTAAAGGTGATAAATATGCTTATGTATCTAGTGAAGGATATATTTTCTATTTTTTAAGCCCTGAGAAATTAAAATCATTTGATTCAAATTTAGAAATTTTAGATTTAGATGAACCTGATGATAGAACAACTTCTAATGATTTAGATAATTTATATGCAGTAACTTCAGATTTAAGAGTTTTTGTAATTGAAAATGATATAGATAGCTTAATAGGTATTACAAAAGATGATTTATCATATTATAATTTTAATTCTGTAATATATAAAGCAGGTTCTGATTGGGCAAATATTTTTGAAAAAGAAGAAGATGTTACTTATCAAGATGGACAAGCCAAAAAAAATTTTACTATAGATTTTGAGTCTACAAATGTTAGTGATTCTTTTGACTTTTCTGGAGTAGGAGAGTTAAAACATTTAAATTCATTAACTATTAAGAATTGTAACTTAAGTAGTATAAAAGGAATAGAAGAATCTGCAGAAAATTTAACTTATTTATGGATAGAAAATTGTAATATTGCAGATTATACTGGTTTAGATAAATTAACTAATTTACAATATTTATATTTATATGATGATTCTCAAGATGCGGTTAATAAAATCTTAGATAAAATGGCAAATACAAATTATACTAAGTTATCATATTTGGGAGTTATAGGTAATGGCGGATGGATTCCTTATTCACAAGGATTTACTGATGAAAGATATTATCCTGAAAAGAATCAGAAAGTAAATAGTATAGAAAAATTTGATAATTTAACAACATCTACAAAAAAAGCAGTAAAATATCTTTTCTTAACAGCTAATAATATAAGTAATTTAACTCCACTTGAAGATTTTTCTAGTTTGATTTCAATTAGAGCAGATTCTAATAATATTACATCTTTAGCTGGTTTAAGTAATAAGCCTAATTTAACAACAATAAGAATATGTAATAACAATTTAACTAATCTTGATAAACTAGAAAATGTAGGAAAATTAACTTGGTTAGATGTTAGAAATAATAAATCAATTACAAATCTAAATAATATTTCAAATATTACAAGTTTAAAAAAATTATGGTTTACCAGTGAAACTTCTCTAAAAAGAGGAGATAGTGATGATAATATTTTGGACAGTGAAATAACTGATAATTATAATTTTTTGTTTGCCTTAGGAACAGGTCTTCAAATAGATCCTAAATATTCTAAGCTATTAGTTGATGTTTCTTCCGCAACTAGATTAGAATTAGTTGGTTCTATTGATGAGGGTGTATTTAAAAATTATGAAAATTGTAAGAATTTAGAAAAATTATCTATTAATAATATTAGTATAATTAGTTCAACAACTAAGCAAGCATTAAGTAATACAGAAACAAATAAATTAATAAATGATGTTTTGAAAAATACAAATCTTTCTACAATTAAGTTTTTACAAATTATTAATATGAAAGAAAGAATGACAACAACTGATTTTTTACCAAATATGACAAAATTAGTTGAATTTGATTTTAGAAATAATGATGCAACTGATATTGATAAATTAGCAAAAACACCTGTAAAAAAATTATCTATAGATAATCCAAATATAAAATTGACTACCGATAGTATGCAGGAGGTAATTAGTAAATTAAGTAAAAATACAGAGGATAGTTATTGGACTGTAGGAGCTGGTTTATTATTATGTAATGATTCTTTGTATGGTCAATTAAAAGATTGTACAAAAATAACGAAGTTATATATGTATAGGGATTGGCGAAGTGGACAAGTTGCTACTACTAATACTGGAAAAGAAGTAGATTTAAGGGGATGTACGCAATTGACTGAATTTTGTTCATATTATATTTACTCAAAGTTTATTCTTCCTTCATCAGTGAAAAATGTACAATTTGCATCACTTTCAAAAGATGGGTTAGTAAATTTTAGTAATTGTAATGAAAATTTAACATATGTTAATGTTTTTAATAATGGTACTCTAAGTTCTATAAAAGCTTCTTTAATGACAATTCCTGAAAAAAATGGTATAAAAAGCTTAGAAATTAATGGTCTGGACTCAAATAATAGTGATACCAGTTATTCATTTTTAGCATCATGTAACTTAAATAAATTAGAAAATTTAAAAATTGTTGATAGTAAAACTAGAGTTCAAAGTTTAAATACTTTTGAAGGAATAGCACAATTAAAATCTTTAAAAAATATTACAATTACGTGGGCTCCTGAGCTTAAAACATTATGTGATTTATCTAATTTGAAAAACTTACAATCATTAACAATTACTAATTCAGGATTAGAAACTATCCCAGATGTAAAATTGCAATCTTTGCCAAATCTTACAACATTAAATTTTGATAATAATAATCTTACAAATTTATATGGTTTAGTTGTAAATGATGAAGCTAATGATTTTAAAAAATTATCATCTCTATCATTAAAAAACAATAATTTAGAAGATCGATTTTCAAGTGGTGTGTCTAGTTATAATATAGAGTCAAAAGTCTTTGTTCCACTTCATCAAATAAAATTGAGAAAATTATATATATCAGGTAATTCATTTACAAATTTCTCACGAATTACTGACTTAATTTGGGATGAAAAAGATGGATTTTAATTTTACAATGTAATAATGAAAGGAATGGATATGGAAGAAAATAAAAAATCAATTAAAATTATTATAATTTTAATAATTTTAATTGTTGCATTTATAATTATTTTAGTTGTATTAAATTATAACGGATTTTTTTCAACAGAAAATAATAATAATACATTTGAGTATAGTGAAAATAATATTGATAAACAAAAATTAAGTGAAGATTTGTATTATGTTTTTTATCCTGATGATAATATTTATAAAATATTTAATAATCAAGGAGAAGAAGTAAATTCTGTATATAATGAATCAGAACTTGAATTTTATAAAGATAATTCAGATTTTGATGCAACATTTGGAGTATATCAAGAAGCTCAAGAAGATGGAATTGATGAAGAAAATATGGAAATGAGTCAGGAATAAAATGAATTTAAATTATACTGTTAAAAACAACAAATACAAAACACTAAAAGATTTATTAAAAAATTATTTCTATGCTTCAGATAGATTTATTAGCAAATTGAAAAGAGAACATAGGCTTATAGTAAATGGAAAAGAAGTTTATATAAATTATGAACTAAAATTTAATGATAGAATTTGTATAGATATAGATTTTGAAGAAGAATATGATAATATTGTTCCAACTAAAATGGATTTAAATATATTATATGAAGATGAGGCAATCCTTGTTGTAGATAAACAACAAGGATTTGCTGTACATCCTTCTCAAAATCATTTTGATGATAGTTTATCTAATGGAGTTAAATTTTATTTTGATAAAATAGGATTAAAAAGAAAAATAAGACCGGTAAATCGCTTAGATAAAGATACTTTTGGAATAGTAATTTTTGCAAAATCTGATTATATTCATGAGTGTTTTATTAAGCAAATGAAAACAAATGATTATATAAAAAAATATATAGGATTAGTTCAAGGAAAATTAGATATTAAAGAAAGTGTAATTGATGCACCAATTGCTAGAGTAGATGGAAGCATAATTGAAAGGGAAATAAATGAAAATGGAGAAAGAGCTATAACACATTATAAAATATTAGAAGAATATGATAATGTATCTTTGGTAGAATTTATATTAGAAACAGGAAGAACACACCAAATTAGAGTACATTGTAAATATATAAATCATCCATTAATAGGAGATACACTATATGGAAATGAATGTGAATTTTTTAAAGGCCAAGCTTTAATTGCAAAAGAAGTAGAATTTATTCATCCAATATCAAGAAAGAAAATGAAAATTGTTTCAAAAATGGATTTTCAAAATAGAAAATCATTGTTATAATATTCATATTGATATAAACTATTATTATAGAAAATTTGAAAAAATACTTATTATCTAACGAACAATAAAAATAAAAAAGAGGAAGAATTTTATGACATATAATAATTTCGAAAAAAATTTAAATTCAAATAATTTAGAATCATTATATTTATTTTATGGCGAGGAAGAATATTTAATAGACAAAGCTATAAAAAAAATAAAGAAATGCTTTGGAGAACTTCTTCTTGGAATGAATTATATACAAATTGATGAATCATCTACAACTGATATAATATCTAATATAGAATCTCCTGCTTTTGGCTTTGATAAAAAATTGATTATAGTAAAAAATTCAGGATTATTTAAAAAAGATGGAAGAAAAAAGGTAGGTTCTCCAATTCAAGAAGCTATAGCTACATATATAAATGAAAATAAAGAAATTCTTGACGAGATGGTAGTATTAGTGTTTTGTGAAAAAGAGGTAGATAAGAATAATGTTTTTTCTGCAATAGAAAAAAATGGAACAATTGTTGAATGTGAATTATTAAAATCAAGTGAAATAATAGCTAATCTAAAAAAAATATGTCAAATGTATAAAGTAAATTTAAGTGATAGTGTTGCAAATTATTTTTTAGAAATTGCAGGAACATCTATGCAAGAGCTTATAAATGAAATAAGAAAATTGATTGAATATGAAGGCGAAGGAGGCACAATAACAAAAGAAGATATAGATAATTTAACTACAAAACAAATTGAAGGAATAATATTTGATTTAACAGATAATTTAGGTGCCAAAAAAACAGATAAAGCAATTGAAGTTTTAAATAATTTAATTTATTTAAGAGAACCAATTCCGAAGATTTTAGTAACATTATATAATCATTTTAAAAAATTATATTTATGTTTAATTGCAATGAACTTAAATAAAGATATTGCAAAAGCTTTAAATTTAAAACCAAATCAGATTTTTTTAGTTACTAAATACAAAAAGCAAGCTAATCTTTTCAAATTAGAAGATTTAAGAAAGCTTTTAGAAGATTTGGCTGATTTAGATTATAATTATAAAATTGGAGGAATTGATGTAGAAATTGGATTAAAAAGTATATTATGTGCTTATTGTTAATTACTAAAAATGTACGAGGGATGAATTAATGGTTGAAAATATTTTATTGATAATAGCTGGATTCTTTTTGTTAGTTAAAGGTGCGGATATTTTAGTAGATGGAGCTAGTTCTATAGCAAAAAAATTTAATATATCAAGTCTAATTATTGGACTTACAATTGTAGCAATAGGTACATCTATGCCAGAGCTTATAGTAAGCTTAAAATCTATGATTGTAAATCAGTCAAATGTCTCAATTGGAAGTGTTATAGGAAGTAATATTTTTAATTTACTTGTTGTATTAGGAGTTTGTTCAATAATTTCTCAAATAAAATTTAAAAAAGAAATGAAATTAGTAGAAATTATAATTTCACTTGTAATGACTTTTACAGTTTTTATTATTGCAAATAATAATTCCCAAAAAATGATAACAAAACAAGAAGGAATACTATTATTAGTTTTATTTGTTTTCTATTTGTTAAATACAATTTTAATTGGAAAATATGGGGAGATATCAGAACACAAAATAGAGTTAATAACAGATGAAGAAGATATTGGCGTTCTAAAAAGTTTTTTATTTATTTTTATTGGAATAATAGCTTTAAATTTTGGTGGAGATTTTGTGGTTGATAATGTTATAGAAATAATTAAAAAATTTAATGTAAACGAAAGACTTCTTAGTTTAACTGTTTTATCAGTTGGAACAAGTCTTCCAGAATTGGTAACTTCAATAAATGCTATTTATAAAAAGGAAGATGATATTGCTGTTGGAAATATAATAGGTTCAAATATATTTAATTTTTTACTTATAATTGGAATATCTGCTATAATAAATCCTATTAAGTTTTCTGTTGATTTTAATATAGATATTATGTTTTTGTTTGTATCTACTGCAATTCTTTTAGTAATTCCATATATAGGAAAAAAGAATCGTATTTCTAAGCCTAATGGCATATTTTTTATATTATTATATATAGGTTATATAATTTCTCTATTTGTAAGATAAATTTATTATGTTTACAAAAAATTTATTGTATTAGTTGCAAATTTAACAAAAATGTTATAAAATATCCCCTAGAATTTATATTTTAGGAGGATTTTTTTTATGAATAGAAAAATAGTGCCAATTACTCTTTTAACAGGATATTTAGGTGCAGGTAAAACTACACTTATGAATCATATTTTAAGTAATCAAGAAGGATATAAAGTAGCTGTAATAGTAAATGATATTGGAGAAGTTAATATAGATGCTGAGCTTATTGCAAAAGGTGGAATAGTTCAAGAAAAAGATGCAAATCTTGTTCCACTTTCTAATGGTTGTATTTGTTGTACATTAAAAGTAGATTTAATGCAACAAATAGTTGATTTAGTAAAAACAGGAAAATTTGATTATATATTAATAGAAGCTAGTGGTATTTGTGAACCTATTCCTATTGTACAAACTTTAACAGCAATTTCAGAATCTGCTAAAGATTATGGTCTTCCAGAAATTTGTAGAGTTGATAATGTTGCATGTGTTGTTGATGCTGCTAGAATGGCTTCTGAGTTCGGATGTGGTGATGAATTAGTTAAAGAAAATATTGATGATGAAGATATAGAAAATTTACTTATTCAACAAATAGAATTTTGTAATACTATAATTCTAAATAAAGTTGATGAACTATCAGAAGAAGAACTTAATAAAGTTAAAAAAATTATAAAAGTATTACAACCAGTAGCTAGAATAATAGAAACAAATTATGGAAAAGTTAACGTAAAAGATATAATAGATACAAATTCATTTGATTTTGATAAAGCAGCTTCTTCACCAGGATGGCTTCAAGAATTAGAAAAAGATGTTGAAGAACAAGATGATGAACACGAACATGAAGATCATGATTATCATCACGAAGAGCATGATATTCATCACGAAGAACACAATCATCATCACGAAGAGCATGATCATCATGATGAAGAACATGAACATCATCACGAAGAACATGATCAACATGATGGAGACGAGCATCATGGTCATCATCATCACCACCACGATCACGATGGAGGCGAAGTAGAAGAATATGGTATAGGAACGTTTGTATATTATAGAAGAAAACCTTTTGATAAATTAAAATTTGAAAATTGGGTAAATAAACTTCCTAGAAATATAATTAGAATAAAAGGATTAACATGGTTTTCAGATAATGAAGTTGAATCATATATATTTGAACAAGCTGGAAAACAAATTAGCTTAAATTATGGTGGAGATTGGGTAGCATCTGCAAGTGAAAAAGAAAAGCAAGAAATATTAAAAGAAAATCCTGAAATTTTAAAAGATTGGGATGAAAAATATGGCGATAGAATGATTAAGCTGGTTTTTATAGGACAAAAGATGGAAAAAGATAAAATAATAGAAGAATTAAACAATATATAAAATAAAAGAGGTATTACTATGATTCTAGAAAAGGTAAACTATCCCAATGACTTAAAAAATTTAAATGAAGAAGAAAAAAAGATTTTAGCATCTGAATTAAGAAAAGAAATTATAGAAACTGTTTCAAAAACAGGAGGACATCTTGCTTCAAATTTAGGGGTAGTTGAATTAACTATAGCAATGCTTAGTGTATTTAATCCCCCAGAGGATAAAATCATTTGGGATGTTGGACATCAATCTTATAGTTATAAAATACTTACAGGTAGAAAAGAAAAATTTAATTCATTAAGGCAGTTTAATGGTTTAGCTGGATTTCCTAAATGTAAAGAAAGTGAATATGATGCATTTGATACTGGTCATAGTAGTACTTCTATTTCTGTTGGCTTAGGCATGGCTGTTGCAAGAGACCTAAAAAATGAAAAACATAAAGTTATTAGTGTAATAGGAGATGGAGCTCTTACAGGAGGAATGGCTTTAGAAGCTTTAAATGATGTTGGAAGTAGTAATACAAATATGATAGTTATTCTTAATGATAACGAAATGAGTATATCCAAAAATGTTGGAGGAATATCTTTACTACTTTCAAAATTAAGAGTAAGAAAAGCGTATGTTGATACTAGTTTAAAGGGAAAGAAAATTATAAATAAAATTCCTTTTATAGGAAAAAAAGTTGTAAAATTAGTTCAAAGAGCCAAAAGAGGTATAAAACAACTTGTAATTCCTAATATGTATTTTGAAGATATTGGTTTTAAATATGTAGGACCAGTAAATGGTCATGATATTGCTGAATTAGAAGAAATATTTAAATTATGTAATAATCAAGAAGGGCCTATATTATTACATGTTCTTACTAAAAAGGGGAAAGGATATAAACCTGCAGAAAATAATCCAGATATGTTTCACAGTACATCAGCATTTAATATTGAAAATGGAGAAAAAATTGGATCAGGAAAAAAAGATTATTCAAAAGTTTTTGGAAATAAATTAGTTCAACTTGCAAAAAATAATAATAAAATAGTGGCAATTACTGCAGCTATGAAAGATGGAACAGGTCTTAGTGAATTTGCAAAAAAATATCCAAAAAGATTTTTTGATGTTGGAATTGCAGAACAACATGCTTTAGGGTTTGCTGCAGGTCTTGCAAAGCAAGGCATGATTCCAATTGTTCCAATATATTCTTCTTTTATACAAAGAGCGTATGACCAAGTAGTTCATGATATAGCAATTCAAAAATTACCAGTTGTAATATGCTTAGATAGAAGTGGAGTAGTGGGCAAGGATGGAGAAACACATCAAGGAATGTTAGATATGTCTATTCTTTCTGCAGTTCCAAATTTAAGAATAATTGCACCTAAGGATTTTAATGAATTAGAAGAAATGCTTGAATTTGCAGTAAATTTGAACGGACCAGTGGTAATAAGATATCCTAGAGGTTCAGAAGAAATAGCTTTTGAAAAAAATGAAAAAATTAAGTTAGGAAAAGCAGAGATTATAAAAGAAGGAAAAGATATAAGTATTATTGCAATTGGAAAAATGGTTTCAAAAGCTAGTAGGATTGCAGAAAAATTATCAAGAGATTATATTAGTTCAGAAATTATAAATGTAAGATTTATAAAGCCATTAGATGTAAAAAACATTATAGATTCTTGTAATAAAACCAAATGTGCAATAACATTAGAAGATGGATCAGAAGTTGGAGGTTTGGGAAGCAAAGTTGAAGAAGTATTGATGCAAAATAATTGTAATGTAAAATTTAAAAAATTTGCATATCCAGATGAATTTATAATTCATGGTGATATTAAAGAACTAGAAAAAAAATACAATGTAGATGATGACTATATTTATAATTATTCTAAACAAATGGTAAGTGAAAAAGATAATAAATATATAAAGAAAATTGTTACTAGGGGTGAAAAATGCATAAAGACTATAAAGAAAAAAATAAGATTAATGAAGAAGACTTATTAATTTCAAAAATTGAAGACAAAATAAATTATGCAAAAACTAGAAATAAAATTACATATACGGACTTTTTTAATATTGTAGAAAAAAGTAAAATAGAAAAATATTTAAAACAACAAGAATTTAAAAATTATTTTTCTTTTGGTGGAAATTCTAATACAGAAAGATGTTCTTATATTTTTTATCCAGATAAATTAGATGAAAATATGGTTCGTAATAATTTGAATAATATTTTTTGTGTAGTTAGAATAAAAAATTCAAAAGAAGATGAATATGAACATAGAATTTTTTTAAGTGCTCTTATGAAACTGGGATTAAAAAGAGAAAAAATAGGAGATATAATAGTTCAAAATGACGGAGCAGATATTGTAATTTTTAAAGAAAATGCAATTTATATTGAAAATAGTTTAAAACAACTTACAAGATTTAGAAAATCTAAGATAGATGTAATTGATATAAGAGAGCTATCAAATAAAGAAATTGAATTTGAAGATATTTCAATAATTGTTTCATCAATTAGATTAGATTGTTTTATATCAGAATTAGCAAATTTTTCTAGAGCTAAAGCAGAAGAATATATAGAATTAGGAAAAGTATTTTTAAATTCTTATCAAGAATATAAAGCATCCAGAAAAATTGTAGTAGATGATATAATAACAATTAGAGGAAAAGGGAAATTTATTTTTAAAGAAATAATTAAAGAAACTTCTAAAGGAAAATTTTTAGTCTCTTTAAAAAAATATATATGAAAATAATTTATATTAGTAAGAAGGTGAAATTTTGAAAAAAAAGCCAAAGAAGAATAATAACAAAAATAATAAAAATAATAAAAAATTATTAGCAGAAAAGAAATATGAAGAGACTAAAAAATCAAGGATAAAAATTGAAAATGAAATTAATGAAATTTTAGACGAACTTTCTGTAGAAGAATTAACAGAACTTGAAAATTTAGGCGATTTTTCAAAAGAGGCTATAGAGTGGATTAGAACGAGAAAAAAGAGAAAGAAAGC
This sequence comes from uncultured Clostridia bacterium, assembly GCA_947630235.1. Classification (GTDB taxonomy): domain Bacteria; phylum Bacillota; class Clostridia; order TANB77; family CAG-508; genus Scatovivens. Next base: position 2,392 of record CANRGN010000038.1, on the reverse strand, counting down.
CAAACAAGCTCAAGAGGATTTTGAAAAAAGAATAAGAGCAAGTGATGAAGTAATAAAAAGGAGCATTTTAATTTCTAGATTAGCTGGAATAAAGACTGGAAATTATATAGCAAAAAATAAAAAAGAAGAAAATTTACTTAAAGCAATATTGGAAGAACAAGATATGGTTAGAGGAGAAAGAGAAAAAGATAAAGAAAGAGTACCAGATTCAGGAAGAACAAAAAGTAGTGGAGCTAGAGGTGATAGGCAAAGATAAAGTCAACAATATTATTGGATATTGTTGACTTTTTTTAATAAAAGCTATAAAATACAGAAAAACAAATATTAAAATTGTTTCAAAATATATGTAGAAAAGAAAAATTACTATTGTAATAAATTTTAAAACTATGAGTGGTTTAGTAATAGATATAGTAATAAAAATTTAGAAAAATACCAAATCTATAGCTGAGATAGAGTTGTAATTTATATATATAATAAGAAAGGAAGAAAAATATGGAACATATTTTAAGTTGTAAACAATTTACTAAACAAAGCTTAGAAGAACTTTTAGACCTTGCAAAAGATATAAAAGAAAATCCTAGCAAATATAAAAATGCTTTAGATGGAAAAATAGTAGCACCAATTTTTTTTGAACCAAGTACTAGAACTAGGTTATCTTTTGAAACTGCAGCACTAAGATTAGGTGCAAAATTAATAGCAACAGAAAATGCACAAAATTCTTCAACTAAAAAAGGAGAATCTCTTAAAGATACAATTAGAATTCTTAATGGTTATGCTGATTGTATAGTAATGAGACATAATGAAGACGATTCTGCAGAAGTAGCTGCTAGTGTTTCAAAGGTTCCAATATTAAATGCTGGTAGTGGAAAAAAAGATCATCCCTCACAATCATTATTAGATATATTTACAATAAGAGAAAAAAGAGGAAAAATTTATGGAACAAAAATAGCAATTTTAGGTGATTTAGTTTATGGTAGAACTATACATTCTTTATTAGAATTACTTACTTTATATGAAGGAATTGAAGTTTGGGGATTAAGTAAAGAGTGTTTTAGATTACCAAATAGGTATAAAGAAATGTTACAAGCGCATAATATAAAATATCACGAATGTAGTGGATTTGATGAATTGCCTAGAGATATTGATGTTTTATATCATACAAGAATACAATCGGAAAGATTTGAGGGAGACTTTGGAAAAGAAGAGTTTGTAATAAATAAATCTGTATTAAGTAAATTTTTACAAAATACAATGGTAATGCATCCGCTTCCTAGATTAAATGAAATTTCAGAAGATATAGATGACGATCCAAGAGCTGTTTATTTTGAGCAAGCTCATAATGGTGTACCAATTAGGATGGCTATGTATTTAACTGTTATGAAATAAAATTATAATTGTAACAAAAATGTAATATATTTCGTATTTACTTTAGAGTTAAAATCTTATATAATATTTATATCAAATTACAAAAGAAGGTTTAATATGAAAAAACAAAGAGGTATAACTTTAATAGCTGTTATAATAACAGTAATAATAATGCTTATATTAGTAGGAACATCTCTAAATTTGGCAATAGGAAATAATGGTATCTTAAAAAATACAGAAGTTGCAACTAAAAAAAATAATGAATCAGAGTATAAAGAATGTATATTAGAAGCTTGGGCATATGTATTAGCAGATCTTGAAGATAATTATATGCCATACGAAAATACTACTGAGGGAAAAAATATAGCAATTGAAGCTTCTTCTTTATTTACAAAATATATTTTAAATTATGGAACAGGAAAGTTGGTATCTTCTTCAGAAAAATATGTTTATAATATAACTTTAAAAGAAGATAATAAAACTGTACAATCATATAAAATAGAAATGACTTTAAAAGGGGATTCAGAAAAACAATATTATTATATAGTTGATGATACTAAAGTTTATTCAAGTAATGAAATTAGTAATGAAAGTATAGGAGGATAATATTATGGAAATTAAAAAATGTGTTCGTTGTGGAGGTTTTTTTTCATCAGAAAATGAAGTGTGTGGAATTTGTGAAAAGAAAGATTCTATTGATGTTAATAAATTAAAAGGATTTCTTTTAGAAGAATTAGATGTAGGAACAACTAAAACTGATATTTCTCATTCTACAGGAATAACAATGAAAAATTTAAATAGATATTTAAATGGTGCAGAATTTAAAGGAGTTAATATTCCTGAATATAAAATAGAAAATGTAGAAGATAATGTTGTAACAAAAGTTTAATTTTATACTAATATACAAAAGGCGGAAAATAATTCCGCCTTTAATAATTTAGTTAAGGAGTGAAAGTTTGAAAAATAATATAGGAAATTCCACATAACAAATAAAACCCCTAAAAAAGCGGTTAAAAAAAATTAAATA
>CANRGN010000037.1 GCA_947630235.1 uncultured Clostridia bacterium | reverse complement strand
AATCCGTATGGTGATAATATATTTATTATTAATATGAAATATGATTTTGAAGTTGGTTTAGTTCTTGAAAAAGATGATGAGTATGATTTAGAAGAAAGATTTTGTTAAAGTCGGAATTGAATAAATTTATTAGAGATGATTTAGATTCGGTAATTGTTTTTAAAAGTAGGAGCAAGAAGTGGTTAGATAAGGAGTTCTTAGGAAAGGTTGAGGATGATAAAACTTCAAATTTTTTATAATCTGTTGATATGTGGTAGTTGAAAAAATGGTGTAGATAGACAGAGTTTGTTTATGTGTTAGTTTAGGAATTTTTTGTTTAGATATATAGACTTCTACTTATTTATTGTGATAAAATATTATTATAGCGACAGATTAGAGGGATTAAATAGTGTACGTGCAATGGAGAAAAAGGCATTGGTTTTAATCTAAATATAGTAGAATGTAAATATTATTACATCATCTTCACTCAAATAAGATTCATCGTTTTAATCTAAATATAGTAGAATGTAAATTTATCAAATGTTTTTTGAATTACAAATGACAATTTGGTTTTAATCTAAATATAGTAGAATGTAAATGATGATTCAGATTATAATAAAGCAGAAAAAACTGGGTTTTAATCTAAATATAGTAGAATGTAAATCAGAATGTATCAGGAGCTATTCGTTATGTGGATAAGTTTTAATCTAAATATAGTAGAATGTAAATGAACTTGCAAAAAGATTAGCAAATGAAGCTGGAATAGTTTTAATCTAAATATAGTAGAATGTAAATTAACTTCTTAAAGCTATTTCAATTTTATTTTTGAGTTATAATCTAAATATAGTAGAAGGTAAAAAAATTGGTTATTATAAAACTTATGTTGGAGCACCATCTTGTGTAGGTTCAATAGAAACATCATCTTCACAAATAAATACAAAAAAATTTATTATTTTTGGTGGAGCAGGATGTTTGAGTAAAGAAATTGCACATGGTAAAGTTATGATACCAACAGAAGCATATAGAGATGAAGGCACATCTTATCATTATGCTGAAGCTAGTGATTATATAAAAGTAAAAAATCATAACATAGTTTCTGAATTTATGAGAGTAAATGAAATACCTTATATTGAAGGAAAAACTTGGACAACAGATGCTTTTTATAGAGAAACATTAAATAACTTTGAAAAAAGAAAGACTGATGGTTGTATATCAGTTGAAATGGAATGTTCAGCAGTTCAAGCAATGTGTGATTTTAGAGTTTTTGAATTTTATACTTTTTTTACTAGTGGAGATTTACTAGATAGTCCAAAATGGGATGAAAGACATAAAAAAGGAGAACTAGAAGGAACACAACATGACTCTACACATTTTGATATTGCAATAGAACTAGCTAATTATGTAAGTGAATTATAATATGAATTGCAACAAGACACAAAAGCAAAAATGTATGGAAGTGATAATGAATAAAAATTGATTTTTGCCAAAGGGACGTTAGACAAAAACTAAGTCCCTTTTGGATAATTGGAATATACCATATCAAAAAGAAAAAAATCAAGCTAAAGAAAGATATGATAGAGAAAAAATCGAAGAAGAAAAAAAGACAAAAAATGATAGTTGGAGTTAAATATGATTGATGTAATAGAAATAACTATAAAAGAATTTAAAGAAAATGTCTATAATGAATATATTAAATTATTTCCAAAAGAAGAGCAAAGAGAATTGAGAAAGATAGAAGATACATATAAAAAGGGAATCGAAAAATTTTATAAAATAACATTAGAAAATCAAACTATTGGCTTTTTTATGTTAGAAAGATTAAATAATAATTACCCATTCTATTTAGATTATTTTGCTATATATAGTGAATTTCAAAGTAAAGGATATGGAACAAAAGCAATCCAAATATTGCTTGATAAGATAATTGGTAATAATGGTTTGATTGCAGAAATTGAAAAAGAGGATATAAAGAATTCGAATACTATAAGAAGATTCGAATTCTATAAAAGATTAGGATTTGAAAAAGTAGAATCAGAATATTTGTTATACAATGTAGTATATGTACCTATTATTTATTTTGATACGAATAAATACAATAAAGAGATAATTGATAGCATATTTTTTGATTACTATAAAAATAACTGTGGTGAAGAAGAAATAAAGAATAGATGTAAAATTATTAAATAAAGTAGGTGTGGTAATATTATATGGATCAAGACAGATTAAATCATTCGTTTGCGGTTGCAAGAAAAATGGTTGAAATAGGAAAGAAATATAAATTAACTGAGGAACAATTAAAAGAATTATTTTTATTGGGATATCTCCATGATATTGGATATGAATTTGGAAATAATGAAAATCATAGAATTATAGGTGGAAATATTTTAAAACAAAGTAATTACAAATATTGGCAAGAAGTATATTATCATGGAGAAATTGACTGCAAATATAGTTCACTATATCTAGATATATTAAATAAAGCAGATATGCAAATTGATAAATTTGGAAATGATGTAGGCTATGATAAAAGGTTAGAAGATATAAAAAATAGATATGGCAAAGAATCAGTTATTTATAAAAAGGCAGAAAAATTAATTTATTATATAAATAATTAAGAAGATGTCAAGATATGGGAAAATTAGTGTGTAGCCAAAGGGACGTAGTTTTTGTCTACAGTAGAAATTTCACATTATTGTAATACAATATAAGCAAGCTTGAAGATTAATTGAGATTATTTATATATTATTATATAATTTTTGCAGAAAAAATAAATAAGTTTAATTTTTAAGAGTAATTGAATTATAATATATGCAAAAAATATATTTTTGCATATATTTGTAACATTTATATAAAAAAGAATTAGTAATGATTTTTAGGAGGAAAATTTATGAAGGTATTATTTGCAACAACAAATCCAGCAAAAATAAAAAAATATATGAATAAATTAAAAGAAAAGAATATAGAAGTACTAACACTAAAAGATATAGGAATCAATCTTAAGCCAGAAGAGACTGGAAATACTGCAATAGAAAATGCATATATAAAAGCCAAAACATATTATGATGCTACTAAAATTACAACGATTGGTATGGATAATAATTTATTTATAGAAGAATTGCCAGAAGAAAAGCAACCTGGAACTCATGTTAGAAGGATAAATGGAAAAGAATTAAATGATGATGAAATGATTGAGTATTATTGTAATCTTGTTAATGAATATGGTGGAAGATTAACTGCAAAATGGGTATATGGTATGGTAATATACAATGGAAAAGAAAGAAAAGAATATAGTTGGAGAAAAAGTCATTTTTATTTTATAAATAAACCTTGTGAAAAAAGAAATCCAGGTTATCCATTAGATTCGATTTCAATTATGCCAGAATGTAATAAATATTTTGTAGATTTAACAGAAGAAGATAGAAAAAAAAGCAAAGAAAATTATAAAGAAGATGATGTTATTGATTTTATAGTGAAAAATATTTAAAGATATTATTTTAATTTTTTTTAAAATATTGGCTTATAAAAAATTAATAATAAAAGTTTAAATAAAATATTAATAAGAGGTGTTATTTAACTTTGAATGATATAAAACATATTGCAAACAGAATTAAATTAAAAGGTGGAAATTTATATTTAGTTGGTGGAGCTGTTAGAGACGAATTATTAGGTATTTTAAAACATGATGAAGATTATTCTGTTACAGGCATATCATTTGATGAATTTAAAGAAATTTTTCCTCAAGCAATTGTTAAAGGTAAGGATTTTCCAGTTTTTTCAATTGATGATAAAGAATTTGCAATTGCAAGAAAAGAAAGAAAGATAGGATTAGGGCACAATAATTTTAATATTGAAACTGATAAAAAAATAACGATAGAAGAAGATTTAGAACGTAGAGATATTACAATAAATGCAATTGCAAAGGAAGTATTAACTGATAAAATAATAGATCCATTTAAAGGAATGGAAGATTTAAGAAATGGAGTTATTAGGGCAGTTAGTGGTCATTTTGTAGAAGATCCATTGAGAGTATATAGAGTGGCAAGGTTTGCAAGTCAATTTAATTTTCAAGTTGAAGATAACACTATAAAAATGATGAATTCTTTAAGAAATGAATTAGTATTTTTATCAGAGCAAAGAGTATATGGTGAGTTTAGTAAAGCTTTATTAACCAAAAAGCCATCTATATTTTTTGATGTTTTAAAAAAAGCAAATGTATTGGAATTTCATTTTAAAGAAATATATGATTTGATTGGTGCAGAACAACCAATTATTTATCACCCAGAAGGTGATGCATATAATCATACAATGATAGTATTGGATAAAGTTGCCAATAAAACAGAAGAATTTGAAGATAAAAGAAAATTAGAATTAAGATTTTCTGCTTTGGTACATGATTTTGGAAAAGGAACAACTCCAAAAGGAGAATATCCACATCATATTAATCATGAAGAAAGAGGAGTTCAATTGGTAGAAAAATTTGGAGAGAGATTAAAAATTCCAAAAAGATTAATAAAATGTGGCAAAATATCTTGTTTAGAACATATGAGAGGTGGAATTTTCGATAAAATGACTGATTCCAAAAAGGTAAGTTTTATTGAAAGAATTAATGATACACTTTTAGGATTAGATGGATTACAAATGATTGTGGATGCAGATAATATGTCTAAAGACAAGGAAATAAATCAATTTGCTAAATTAGGAGGTGAAGTTATAAATTGTATTAATGGAAATATTGTAATGAAAAAATATGGAACTAAAGAAGGTATAGGTATAGCTAAAAAAATGCATGAAATTAGAGTATTATATCTAAAAAATAAATTTAATAATTGAGATTAGTTATAAATAATTTTATAAATTTTTAATTATTAAATTTTTCATATAAAACTTTATTTTACTTTTACAATTTTACATTAGAGCCAAATTTTCGAAAAAATTTAAAAAAGTACTTTACAAACAAAAAACATCGTGCTATAATACATCCAAGTTAAATATTTTTTAAGATATTTATTTTTTCAAATTAAATTTTATTCGGTAAAAGTTCTTATTTTCTTTAAGAACGATTTTCCAAAATTTAAAATTAAATTATAAAAAAAGTTTGTTTTGCCCCCAGCATTAATTACTTTTTATTTTCATGTAATTAAATATTCTTAGAGAATATTTAACTTTATTTTATAAAAAGGAGGGTAGATTTTATTAAAAAAAATATTTTTATACTAGCTGTTGTATTTTTTATTTTTTTTATTATAATATTTTGTTTTTTTAATAACAGAAATATGGCTAGTAAGAAAGGAGGATATACTTCAATTGCTTTATGGAATTTTAAAGATAATATGAATAAAACTAGCAATTCTATATCTTTGGCTGAAACCATAACTAAAACAGAATGTAAAGTAGCTGATAACTGTATAGCTCCTGGAACTGAAGGAAAGTTTGATTTTATTGTTAATGCAAAAGGTTCTAAAGTAAAGATTGATTACCAAGTTAAACTTATTAAAGAAGAAAGCACTCCAAGCAATTTATATTTCTTTATAAAAGGTAATGAAGAAAAATTTAGTACTTTATCAGAACTTTTTGAAAAGGTTAATTTCTCTGGCTCATTTGATTCAAATGATAATAAAAAAATCAAAGTGTATCAAATAAATTGGAAATGGCCTTTTGAAACTATTAACGAAGATGGAAGCATTAATGAAAATAAAGATATAGAAGATACCAATTTTGCCAAACAGCAAAAAGATTATATATTTGAAATAGAAATTTCAGGAAAGCAATCAATTTAAATAATTATATTTAATAATACTGTATACATTGCCTTACAGGCTACTTTTAAAACACACCAACAAGTAGGCTTTATTTATTAAAGCCTACTGTAAATATATTATTAAAATAGTATAAAAGATGGCAGTTCTTTACGGCAATTATTTCCTGTTTAAATAATAAATTGAAATCCTAAAGAAATTGAAAAAATCAATATAAAGCTTTTATGTAAAGAACTGTCTTCTTTTGTACTATTTTATCTAAGGAGGAAGAAATAAAAAGGTTAATTATAATTATTATAATATTATTATTTTTAAATATAAATTTTGTATATGCAAAATTTATAGAAAATTTTAAAGTTGATTATTTGACAAAAATTGCGGATCCTATTTTGATTGTTAATAATGATGAAAAAATAGTTATAGATAATTTAGAAAATGTAGATACAAAGATTTTTAATTTTTCTATAAAAAATTTTGATGATAAATATATAAATTCAATTGAAATATTTTATCAAATTGAAATTACTGGATTGAATGAAAATATAAATTATCAATTATGGAATTTAACAGATGATGAAGTTTTAGAATTAGATAATTACAAATCTGAATATCTTATTTTGGGTTTTGAAAAAAAAGAAGTAAAATATAGTTTAATAGTAGACTTTTTAAATAGTAATATTGAAGAGGATACAAATATTAATATAAAAATAAATACTAAATTTAAAAATAAATAAAGGAGAAATGTTGAAAAAAATAATTTTAGTAATAATAATTTATATATGTTTTATGTGGTGTAATCAAGTATTTGCTAAATATATTATTAACTTTGAGTTAAATTGTTTTGAAATAAAAATACATAAAGATAAAGAACCACCTACTTTTAATGTATCTTATTCTACTAAAGATTGGACAAATAATAATGTAGTAGTATATGTTAAGCCTTCAGAAGAAGTGCAGGAAATTGAGGAATTTAATTTTAAAGATGGAATTTTTCAAAAAGAAGTAGAAGAAAATGAATCTAAAGTGATTAAAGTATTAGATTTAGCTGGAAATGAAGGAACTCTAAAATATGAAGTGAAGAACATAGATAAAATTCCTCCTAAAATTATTGGTGTAGAAAATAATCAAGAATATAAAGAAATAAAATATATAAATTATGATGATGATCAAAGTGGGATTAATAGAATACAGAAAATATACTATGGTGATTTAGTAATAGATTCAAATTCTGATTATTATAGTACTGATAGAAAATTGGGAATTGATGTGAATAGAAATTCTGTAACTTTAAAAGTATTGCGAGCTCCGAAAAATATTGTGAATTTTAAATATTATAGAATCGATTCAGGAATAGAAAATTATGTAGAATCTACTAATAGAAAATTTATATTTAATAATCTTAATAAAGATCCATGTAAATATTATGTAGTTGCAACAGATATAAATGGTAATTCTTTTAAATCGAATATAATAGAGAAATCTGGAGCATATTTTGAGGATATAAAAGTAAGTAAAACTGAAAATGATGCAAATATTTATATTAATGGTTTAGAAGAAGGAATAGATAATATTAAATATAATATATTATCTTTAGAAAATGATTTAACTAGTTCAGGCAATATTATAAATAATAATTTATATTTTAATAAAGATAATTTTAATTTATCTAATAAGTATAAAATAGATTTAGAATTTTTTTCAAAAGGTAGTGTTGTAGATAATAGATGTATATATGTTAATTTAAATGAACAATATATTAAAGATACTAATAATATTTTTTCTAAAAATGGTTTTTATGATATAATAGTCTCTGATTATGCGGGTAATGAAGTTAGTTATACTATTTCAATTGAAATTTAATTATTAAAGTTAAAAAATATTATAAAAACTATAATAATTATTTATAAAAATATAGTAAAAAAATATTTTTTTTGATATAATTCATAATAATATAGAACTTTAGTATATTTAAATATGGAAAACTTAATTAAAATATAATATTTTTATTAATATTAAAGTTCTAAATTTTTATAAATTGAAAGAATTGGGTAAATAAAATGATATTTAATCACAAGATGAAAGTTTATGCATTTGTTGGACCTTCTGGAACAGGAAAAAGTTATAGAGCTCAGATGGTGGCAAATCAAAAAGGTATAGAGTATATAATTGATGATGGTTTACTTATAAATCGGAAATGAAGTTATTGCAGGAATATCTGCAAAGAAGGCTTCTACTAAAATTGAAACAGTTAGAAATGCTTTATTTCAAAGTAAAGAAAAGCAAGAAGAAATTCAAAGAGCAGTAAAAAAATACAAGCCAGATAGTATTTTAATTTTAGGAACTTCAGATGGAATGGTAGCAAAAATAGCTAAAAATCTTGGATTCCCTGAAATATCTGAAACTATATATATACAAGATGTTGCAACAGAAGAGGAAATGAAAACAGCAAGAAATATTAGAGTTACAGAAGGAAAGCATGTTATACCAGTTCCTACATTTGCAATAAAAAAGGATTTTTCTGGTTTTTTATTAGATCCGCTTCAAATTTTTAAATCAACTGGAAAAGGAAATAAACCATATATTGCAGAGAAATCTATAATTAGACCTACATTTAGTTATATTGGTAATTTTCAAATATCTGATAATGTATTTAAACAAATTATTGAATATATAGGCGAAAAACTTGAAGAGATATATAAAATACATAGAATAATAATAAAAAAGAATTCTGATTATAATGGTGGTATATATATTTATATAGAAGTTATAGTAGAATTTGGATATAATATTTTAAGTACAATGACAAAGTTTAAAACTAAAATAAAAAAAGAAATAGAAAGACTTACATCTATGAATGTATTAGATATGAATATAATAGTAAAAAGTGTTCATTATGAAGTAAAATAAGGAGGAAAAAAGATGTCATTTGTAGTAGCAATAGATGGTCCTGCTGGGAGTGGAAAAGGTACTGTTACAAAACTTTTAGCAGAAAAATTAAATTTAGTAAATATTGATACAGGAGCAATGTATAGATGTGTTGCTTTATATTGTTTAGATAATAATATTGAAAGTACAAATATAGCAAACATAAAAAATAATTTAGATAATATAAATATAGAATTAAAAAGAGAAAATGGAAAGCAACAAGTGTATTTGAATAACAAAAATGTTTCTGAAAAAATTAGAACACCAGAAGTTGATAGTGTTGTGGCAAAATATGCAGCAATTAAAGAAGTTAGAGATAAAGTTACTCCTATGCAAAGAAAAATGGGAGAAAAAGATGATATTATTATGGAAGGAAGAGATATAGGAACTGTTGTATTTCCTAATGCAGATGTAAAAATATTTCTTGAATGTTCAATTGAAGAAAGAGCAAAAAGAAGATATAAACAAGATATAGAAAAAGGAATAAATGTTACATATGAAGAAGTTCTTGAATCTATAATTGAAAGACACAAATTAGAAACCCAAAGAGAAGTTGCTCCTTTTGTTAAAGCAGATGATGCAATATTGGTAGATTCTACGAATATGTCGATAGAAGAGGTTGTAAATGAAATTGAAAAGATTATTATAGAGAAAAAAAATAAAAAGAGGATAATATGAAAAATTTTATAAAAAATGTGTTAAGAGTGGTTATTGCATTAACTATACAATTATATTGTGATATAGTATATAGAATAAAAACAGTAGGAAGAGAAAACATACCTAAAGAAGGAAGTTTAGTTTTTTGTGGCAATCATAGATCTTATTTAGATCCAATTGTAATAGTATTAAAATCCAAAAGAAGAATTAGATTTTTGGCAAAAGAAGAACTTAAGAAAAATCCTTTGTTTAAACCTTTATTTCATTTATTTGATGTTATTTATGTAAAGAGGGATTCAAAGGATATAGGACCAATAAAAGAAGCATTAAAAACCTTAAAACAAGGAGATTGTATAGGAATATTTCCAGAAGGAACTAGAAATGGTTTAGAAAAAAATAATGGTGAAATGAAAGATGGAGCTGCATATTTAGCTTTAAAAACAGGCTCTAAAATAGTTCCTATAGGATTAGTAGGAGAAGTTAAACCTTTTCACAAAAATACTCTTTATTATGGCAAACCTATAGATGTTTCTAGCTATCAAACTAAAGATAAAGAAAAGGAAAAAGAAAATTTAGAAGTAATAACAGAAATATTAAAAGAAGAAATAATAAAGTTGACAACTGATAAAAACTAATATATAATTATGTGGTTAAGATTTCGGAAAATATAAAGAATTAACCGCATTTTTTATTCAGTAGGAAAGTTCTTAAGTAGCTAGGCTGAATAAAAGCATTGCACTCAATTTTTGTCAAAATTGGCGAACGAACAATTTAACGTGGACTTTGCAGTATATTTTAACACTCTAAAATAAAAAAATGTCCACTATTGTTCTTTTAAAATTAAAAATAATTTTTTATATTAATTATATGTATAAATTAAAGAGGGGAAAAGAAATGAATAACAAAAAAATTAGAAATGTAGCAATAATTGCACACGTTGACCACGGAAAAACAACTTTAGTAGATGCTATGCTTAGACAAAGTGGTATTTTTAGAGCAAATGAACAAGTGGTAGAAAGAGTTATGGATTCCAATGATTTAGAAAAAGAGAGAGGAATTACTATACTTTCAAAAAATACAGCTGTTCATTATCAAGATTATAAAATAAATATTGTTGATACACCTGGACATGCTGATTTTGGTGGAGAAGTTGAAAGAGTATTAAAAATGGTTGATGGCGTTGTTCTTCTTGTAGATGCTTTTGAAGGAGCAATGCCTCAAACCAGAGAAGTTTTAAAAAAATCTTTAGCATTAGATTTAAAGCCTATTGTAGTTATAAATAAAATAGATAGGCCAGGAGCTAGACCAGAAAAAGTTGTAGATGAAGTTTTAGAATTATTTATTGAACTTGATGCAAATGATGAACAACTTGATTTTCCAGTTGTTTACGCATCTGGAAAACAAGGAACAGCTACTATGGATTTAAAAGTGCCAGGTTCTGATCTAAAATGTTTATTTGAAACAATAATAAATACAATAGAACCTCCTAAATGTGATTTAGATGGAACAGCTCAAATGTTGGTTTCTAATATTGAATATGATGATTATGTTGGAAGAATAGCAATAGGAAGAATTGAAAGAGGTTCATTAAAACTTAATATGCCAATTGCTATTTGTAAAGCAGATAAAACAGAAAGTGCTAGAGTAACAAAATTATATACATATGAAGGTTTAAAAAGAATAGAAGTTGAAGAAGTTGGAGCTGGAGATATTGTTGCTTTATCTGGTGTTACAGATATAAATATAGGAGATACTATATGCGATTATGATAATCCTGAAAAAATACCATTTGTAGATATAGATGAGCCAACTGTTTCTATGACTTTTAGTGTAAATAATGGACCTTTAGCTGGTAGAGAAGGCCAATTTATTACATCAAGACATTTAAGAGATAGATTATTTAAAGAATTAGAAAGAAATGTTAGTTTAAGAGTTAAAGAAACTGCTTCTCCAGATTTATTTGAGGTATGTGGAAGAGGTGAGCTTCATTTATCAATTCTTATAGAAACAATGAGAAGAGAAGGATTTGAATTATTAGTTTCTAGACCAAAAGTTATATTTAAAGAAATAGATGGTCAAAAATGTGAACCTATGGAAAGATTAACTGTAAATGTTCCTGATGATTGCATTGGTACAGTTATTGAAAAATTAGGTAGAAGAAAAGCTGAAATGATAAATATGGAACCAGCTGAAACTGGACATACTAAAGTTGAATTTAGAATTCCATCAAGAGGTTTAATTGGATATAGAACTGAATTTTTAACAGATACAAAAGGTACTGGAATAATGAGTAGTATGTTTGACGGATACGAACCATATAAAGGAGAGGTTCAAGCTAGAGTTAGAGGAACAATTGTTGCATTTGAAGCTGGAAAATCAATTACTTATGGATTATATAATGCACAAGATAAAGGAGATTTATTTATAGGACCTGGCATAGAAGTTTATGAAGGTATGATAGTAGGATTAAATTCAAGATCTGAAGATTTAGCAATAAACGTTTGTAAAGAAAAACATTTAACAAATACTAGAGCATCAGGTTCCGATGAAGCTTTAAGATTAGTACCTCCAATTCAAATGAGTTTAGAAAAGGCTATAGAATTTATACAAGATGATGAACTTGTTGAAGTTACTCCTTTAAATATTAGATTAAGAAAAGTAATTTTAGATAATAAAGAAAGAGAAAGAGCTGCAAGAAGTGCTAATAAATCATAAGAACAAAACGGAATCATTTGTGATTCCGTTTTAATGTATAAAAAGGTAGGAAGATAAAAAATGGTAAATGAATTAGAACTTAAAAAAGTAAAAAATGAAGCTATAAAAAATCATATTCCAATTATAATGGATGATTCATTAGAAGTAATAAAAGATATAATTGAAAAAGAAAATCCAAAAAAAATATTAGAAATTGGAACAGCAGTAGGATATTCTGCAACTATGTTTGCTATTTATGCAAAAGAAGCTATTGTAGATACAATTGAATTAGATGTAGAAAGGGCAGAAGAGGCAAAAGTAAATATTTCTAATATAGGTTTAAAAGATAGAATTAATATTATAATAGGCAATGCTGTTGAAATATTACCTAATATTCATGAAAAATATGATTTTATTTTTATTGATGCAAATAAAGGAAAATATCCAGTTTTTTTACAAGAGGCATTAAGATTGTCACATAAAGGTAGTGTAATAATAGCAGATAATATTTTATATAAAGGTTATGTTATGAGTGATTATAATTTACATAAACAAAGAACCGCTGTACGTCATTTAAGAGAGTATATAAAGGATTCAACAGAAAATGAAAATTTAGATACTAAAATTATAGAAGTGGGCGATGGATTAGCTATAAGTTATGTGAAATAAAATATTGAAAATTTATTAAAAATATGATAGAATAACCAAAGTATACAAGAATACATATATTATAATAAGCTAGTTTTTAAGCTTTTATTATTACTTTTGAAAGGAAGAAGATTATGAAAATAGGAAATATAGAGGAAAATGTTATAACTGTTGTAGTTGCAGCTGGTAAAGGAACTAGAATGAAATCTAAAAAATCAAAATTAGTACATAAAATTTACGGAAAAGAACTTGTAAAAAGAGTTACAGATACAGCCAAAAGAATAGGATCAGATGATGTTATAGTTGTTGTGGGGCATTTAAGAGAACAAGTTGAAGCTGTTTTGGGAGATTCTGTTAAATATGCATATCAAGATGAACTTCTTGGAACTGGTCATGCAGTAATGCAAGCAGAAGAATATTTAAAGGGGAAAACAGGTAAAGTAGTAATTTTAAATGGAGATGTTCCTATATTAAGACCTGAAACTATAAAAAATTTAATTGAAAAAAGTATAAAAAATAAAGAATATGCAACTTTGCTTACAGCTGAATATGAAAATCCAACAGGATATGGAAGAATAATTCGTGATGTTGGGGGAAGCGTAAAAGAAATAGTTGAAGAAAAGGATGCAGATCCATTTCAAAAAACAATTAAAGAGATTAATTCTGGTATTTATTGTTTTGATATTAAAGAATTATTATTAGCATTAAAAAAATTAAAGCCTAATAATGCACAAGGCGAATATTATATAACAGATGTTATTAAAATAATGAATGAAAAGGGATTAAAAACAGGTGCAGTAATAGTTGAAGATAATACTGAAATTTTAGGTGTTAATGATAGAGCTCAATTAGAACTTTTAACAAGAGTTTTAAAAATGAGAATAAATTCTGAACATATGGCAAATGGTGTTACAATAGAAGATTCAAATACAACTTATATATATGATAATGTAAAAATAGGAACAGATACAGTAATCCATCCAAATACCACAATATGTAGTGGAGTAGTAATTGGTGAAAATTGTGAAATTGGTCCAAATTCATATATTAGAGAAGGTTGTGAAATTGCAAGTAATGTAAAAGTTGGAAGTTTTGTTGAACTAAAAAAAGCAAAAATAGGAGAAGGTTCAAAAGTTCCACATTTAAGTTATATTGGTGATTGTGAAATTGGAAAAAATACTAATATTGGTTGTGGTACAATTACATGTAATTATGATGGAGTAAATAAAAATAGAACTGTAATAGGAAATAATTGTTTTGTAGGTTCTAATGTTAATTTAGTAGCGCCAGTTACAATTGGAGATAGCACTGTGATTGCCGCAGGATCAACAATAACATCAGATGTTCCTTCAAATGCTTTATCAATAGCTAGAGAAAGACAGATAAATAAAGAAAATTATAAAAAGATAATAAAAAAGAAATAAATTTTTGTTATATTAATTTATAAAAAGTTCCCTCAAAAAGAGAGAACTTTTTATATTATATAATAGCAAAAATATATAATGTAAAAAGTGGCAATATTATATTATATATTGTCGCTTTTTACATAGTAATAATTAATTATAATATGGTAATTTTGGTTATGGGTTTTGTTCTCCAGGTAAAATATAATCAATTACACCATAAATTAATGAACCTATTATTGCAGCCATCCAAGATATTGAATATCCAGCAACAAAATATTGTGTTAAATATAATGTAATAACTGATAAAACAAATCCTACAAAGCCCTTACCAAAAGCAATTGCTTCAAGTCCAGTAAATTTTACAATTAAATAATCCATAGCAGTTAAAACGATTGCAGCTAAGGCTAAAGCCCATATATTACTTATTGAAAAACCTGGAGTAAAGAAAGCGGTAATACCTAGGATGATAGCAGCAACAATGAATCTACCGAAAATTTGTCCAACAGCACCCATTGTATTGCTATTTTGGACATTTGAATCTTTATCCATTTTTATTTCCCTCCTTAAAATTAAATATTTAATTTCAAAATGAATTAAATATTCTAAGTATATTTTGATAAATTTTGCAGAAAATATACATGAAAAAATTATGTAAAAACAAAAAGGAGTTAAAAATGGTACTTATTTTAGTTAGAACTATAGTTTTATATTTATTTGTTTTAATCGTTATGAGAGGAATGGGAAAAAGGGAAATTAGTCAAATGCAACCATTTGAACTGGCTATTGCAATAATGATTGCTGATTTAGCAGCAACTCCAATGGCAGAACTTGGAATTCCAATAACTTATGGAATTATTCCAATACTTGGATTATTATTTGTTCATATATTAATATCTATTATTAATATGAAAAGTTTAAAACTAAGAGAACTAATTTGTGGTAAACCAAGAATATTAATTTATAGAGGAAAAATTGATGAAAAAGCTTTAAGACAAGAAAATTTTACAATAAATGAATTACAAGAAAGATTAAGAGGAAATAATATAACAAATCTTAGTGATGTTGAATATGCAATTTTAGAAACTAGTGGTGAAGTAACTGTTATATCAAAACCAGAAAAAAGAGCGGTAACTTTAGAAGATATGAATTTAGAAGCAAAATATCAAGGTATACCATATGAACTTGTTATTGATGGAAATATAATGGAAGAAAATCTAAGGAAAATTGGAAAAAACTATGTATGGTTAAAAAAGGAAGTTGAAAAATTTGGATATTCTCCAGAAGAAGCGTTGATAGTTACATTAGATGCTGATGGAGAAATTTTTTGTCAGAAAAAGGAAGGAAAATAATGGGTATAAAGAGACAAGTTTCTATTTTAATATTAATAATACTAGTTATAATTTTTTTTGATTTAGTTTTAAATGAACATTATCAAAAAGAAAAAGATCAAGTAGATAATATAATTAGTGAATTACAGGAAATGATTATAAATAATCAAGATGCAAAAACTAAAGTACAAATTTTAGATAAAAAATGGGAAAGGTTTGAAAAATTAGCTGCTTTTTATACAGAACATAACGAATTAGAAAAGATTAGTTTGCAAATAAGTCTTGTTAAGAAAAACATAGAAATTGACGATAATACTATGACTGTAGAGCATTTGCAAGAAGTAAAATTTTGGTTAAATGAGATTTTAGAAAAAGATGAATTAAAGTTAAAAAATATATTTTAAAATAATTGAAAATAGGGTTGATATTTAAAATTATATGTAATATAATCGTAATGCAAATGTAATAAAGAAAGGTGAAATTCATGTTTGGTCAAGATATTGGTATAGATTTAGGTACAGCTACAGTAATTGCATATATAAAAGGAAAAGGAATTGTTTTAAGAGAACCTTCTGTTGTAGCAGTTAATAATGTTACAGGAGAAGTATTAGCTGTTGGACATGAAGCTAGGCGCATGCTTGGAAGAACTCCTGGAAATATAGTAGCAACTAGGCCTTTACGAGATGGTGTTATTTCAGATTATACAGTAACAGAAAAAATGCTAAAATATTTTATTCATAAAATAGGTAAGAAATCTATTTTTTCACCTAGAATAATGATTTGTATACCATCTCAAGTTACAGAAGTAGAGAAAAAAGCTGTTATAGATGCTGCATCAAATGCAGGAGCTAGAAGAGTTTATTTAATAGAAGAACCAATTGCTGCTGCAATAGGAGCTGGAATTGATATATCAAAACCTTGTGGAAATATGATTGTAGATATAGGTGGAGGAACTACAGATATTGCAGTTATTTCACTTGGTGGAGCTGTTGTAAGTTCTTCTATAAAAGTAGCCGGAGATAGATTTGATGAATATATTGTAAAATATATTAAAAAGAAACATAATTTAATAATAGGAGAAAGAACAGCTGAAGAATTAAAAGAAAATATAGGATGTGTATATCCAAAATTCCAAGATATGGAAATGGATATTAGAGGAAGAGATTTAACTACAGGTCTTCCAAAAACAGTTACTGTATTTTCTAGTGAAATGATGGAAGCATTAGAAGAACCTGCTAATCTCATTGTTGATGCAGTTCATTCAGTTCTTGAAAAGACTCCTCCAGAACTAGCTGCAGATATTTCTGATAAAGGAATTTATATGACAGGTGGAGGTTGTTTAATAGATGGTCTTGATAAACTTTTACAAGAAAGAACAGGAATTAATGTAATGATAGCAGAAGATGCTATTTCTTGTGTCGCATTAGGAACAGGAAAAGCATTAGATAATTTAGATAATATGGATAAAATGAGGAGATAGTTAATTATCTATTATTGACATTTATTTACAAAAATTATATAATATAAATGATAAAATTTAATTATAGGTGTTGATATATATGAAGAAATTTGTTAAATTAACTTTTTTTAGTATTTTCTTTATATTACTTTTTAGTTATTTTTCTGTTGTATTTGGTGAAGAAGATTTACAGATAAAGTTAACTCCAAATACAAAAAATTTAACTTCAGCTGATATTATTCTTATAATAGATGTTTCAACAACTAAAATTTTTGATACTAATTCAACACAAGCTGTACAAGTATTAGTTGGAACTGAATCTGAAAATAATAAGTGGGTTGATTTAGGAGCAGGAAATAATGGTGTAGCTTTAAAAAAATCTTACAATTATATAGTAAAGCAAAATGGAAAAATATCTGTAAGAGTAGTATCTTGGACAAAAGAAGATAAATCAGATTTAACTCAGTTAAAACTTGAAACAATTGAAATAAGTAATATAGATAAAACTAATCCAGTAATTGAAAAAATAGATGCAAGTATTTCTGAAAAAGGAATAATACTTAATGTTATTGCTAAAGATTCTGAATCTGAAATATTAAAATATAATTGTAGTTGTGAAGCTATTTCTTATAATAAAGTTGGAGAATCTCCAAAATTCGAAATAACTAATTTGGAGCCTAATAAAGAATATGATTTTGTTATAACGGTTGAAGATAAAATAGGTCATAAAACTACTAAAAATCAAAAACTAAAAACAAAAGAAAAGCAAGAAGCTACTACTACAGAAACGCAAAACCAAGTTGGAAATGAAGTTTCTCAAAATCAAACTTCTAATGAAACTATTGAAAATGAAAATCAAATTCCTGAAAATCAAAATCAACAAGTAGTTAATCAAGATAACACTATAGCAGATAAAATTATTCCAGAAGTTGGAAGTACAAATATTTTATTTGTATTATTTTTAGTATTTTTAATATTTATCATATTTATTTTAAACAAAAGATAGAATTAAAATTCTATCTTTTATTTTTATTCAGTAGTAAAGTTCTCTGTAGATAGGCTTAAGTAAAAGCATTTTAGAAAGGAGTTCATATAATTTTTTATATGAGATATATAAATGGAAAATGAATCTTTAAAGTTTGATAATAAATTTTTAAACTTATTATGTTTATATAGCTATAAAAAGAATCCAGAAAATATAAATAAAGACAAAGATAATTTATATAAAATTGTTAATGATTATTTAGAATTAAATGGTGCAAATCCTATGTTTTTAAATAAACCAGCAGTAGTTGAAAGAATAAAAAGGATTTTATTTAATAATTTATTATTGGGAAAAAATACTAAATTTACAAATAATGGTTCTGTAGTTGAAGAAGGAGAAAAATATAAACAAATTTTAAGTATATTAAAAAATGGAAGTATAATTTTTTATAGAGAGTATTATGGAAAAAAAAGAATTACATATTTTGATATGATGGAAAATGATATAGTATGTAGATATTTAGAATATTCAGATAATGAGTATTTAAGAAGTGAAAAAAGAATTATTATAGATGAATATGGATTTGATAAAGAATATTATGATTTAGATTATAATTTGGAAAAAAAATATAGAGAAGTTTTTAATCCTATAATCACTTCTACAGATTCAACTACAATTCTAGCATTAGTAGATAACGGAGATTATACAATAGCACCATATACAGATAATTTTTTCTTAGATAGAAATTTACTAGAAAATATTCAAGATGATATATTAGATGAAAATTTAATAGAACATATTACATATACTGATATGTCTGAAAGTTTTACATCTTATCCCAAAACTTTTAAAATAGAAGACTTTGAAAATATATATAAAATAAAAAAAAATTTTGAATATTTTAAATTAAAATATCCAAATTCTGAAAGTTGGTATATAAACAGATATGGAAAAGAATTTCTAATTGATAATTCTATTATTTCAAAAAATAATAATATAGAAGAATGTAGTATTTTAGATAGAATAGAATTAGCTTCTGAGAATGAATTATTTATTTATTTTCAAAATAAATCATTAGATTATAGAGAGTGTTCTACATATATAAAATATTTATATGATAAAGGATTGTATTTTAAATCATTTATTTTTTTGAAAAAGATGAATGATTCAGATTTATGCAGATTGTTAGTTGAAAACTTAAATTTTTCTACTGAATATATATCTAAAATTGTTACTTTTTTAAAATCTGATCAATTAAAAATTCAAATGTTAAATTGTAGCGAAATACCATTTGATATAGAATCGAAAATAACAATCATAGAGAATTTAAAAGATGAAAATAGTAAAGTTTTATATTATAGTGAATACATGGATGAAATAATGGAATATGATAATTATCTATTAGAATATGAGTTAGAAGATTATGAAGATTCAGAATTAGAATATGTTGAAACTTTATCACAAAGAGTTTTAGATAGTTTATCTAATCATGATAATTTATATAAATATATAATTTTACTTAAACCATTTTCAAAAATAAAATATGAATACATAAAAGATTTTTCAAGAGAAGAAATTGAATATATATTAAAAATAAGTGAAGAAATATTAGATTTAGAAGAATATGTACAAATTTTAAAAACTGATAAAATATATGATGATGAAATAATAGAATTTTTAGAAAGCAATTGGGAAGATGGCTTACAAATATCACAAAATGATGAAGAAATATCAGTAAATGATGATTTAAAATATACATTTAAAGTTTTTTCTTTGTTAAAAATAAAAGATGAAGATAAAAAAAATGAATTTTTAGAAGAACATATTGAAGATTATGGAGCTGATGAAATAACAAAAGTATTAGAAGATTTTAGTGATTCTAAAAAAATGTTAAGTTTAGCTAAGAAATTCGAATTACCAAAAAGATATTATTATGATTTAGTGATTTTATGTGAAGACGAAGAAAAATTTAAATGTTTAGAAGAAGAACCTCAAATGGATGAAGAAGATTTATCAATAATTATATCTTCCATTTATGATATGCCTAAAGCATTTAAATATGTTGAGAACATAGAAAATTTAAATGCATTGCAAAAACTTAGAATATTATCTAAAATTGAAGCAGATCTATATGATCAGCCAGAAGTTATGAAACGTATAAAAATAGATTTTTTGATAGATAATAAAGATGAAATATTTGATAATATAAAAAGTAAAGATGATATAGATACAATATATTCTTATATTAGTGATTATGATGATAATTTAAATCCACAAAAAGTCATTGAAGAGTTTAAAGAAAGAATGATACAAATAGATGAAGATTTGATAGAATAAAAAATATGTTTATTCTATCAAATTAGCTTTTTAGAAAATGTAAATTATTGTTATTGAAAAAAATATTTTTTGTGTTATAATATATTTGTTATGGGGGTGTATTTTGGTTTCGACGGCAAATTAGAAAAATAAAAAGCGAGTAGTGGAGATGCCAGACCACTTTAAAAGGCATAATTAAATTTAAACGCTAATAACGAAGAATTAGCTTACGCTGCTTAATTGCAGTGACGTTCTGCCTATGATACCTACGGCTTAGGATAGGGCGACGATTACGTAGGAAACGAAACTAATAGATGATCTTACTATTAGTGGGCTTTTTTAGATCTACCTAAAATAGAGTTGGTTTGTTAGCAATATTTTAGGGAATAAAATTAACAAACTGCACTCGGAGATGTTTATTTGGAAAATTTGTTGGACAGGAGTTCAACTCTCCTCACCTCCACCAATAAAGAAATCCTGTATACGCTTATAATAAGCGTATTACAGGATTCCTTTTTATATAAAAGTATGCAGTAGTTACTTTAATTTTTATGATAGAAAAGAAAACATTATACATATTTATAAAGACACTAATACATATGATGTTATTCATGAAATAGGACATTTATTGAAACAAAATGGAATACATTAAATTGTTGTTTAGGAGATTATTTTGCAGAAGGATTTAGAGAATATTTTGAAAATAGAGAAAAATTGCAAAATATAGATTACGATTTATTTAAATATGCTGAAAAGGTGATTGAAAATGAAAGAAAAAATGGATGATGAAATATAAATAAGAATAATTATAAATAGTTACAAAGATGACAATAAAATGTTATAATTATAAGAGAATTGTAACAAAGAATATAATTTTTGTAATAATCATTGACTAAAGAGATGAATATATATAAAATATATTGAAATAAAAAAAGCAAGAACCGAATTTCTTGCTCTTGAATTACTTTTCTGGATTGGAGTTATTAGCCGTAACTTCAATCTTTTCTTTTTCTATTGAAATGCTAGTATTGTATTTTAATGCTACTAAATTGCATATAGTCATAGCAACAATAGCAATAACTGCAATGATAATAGAAGAGATAATGCTCTTATTCATGGAGTTTTGCATTTTTGATCTACTTTCTATTTGAGTTATATTTCAACGGATGATAAATATATTAAAATTATAATTATAATATTTATATGATTAAGTTATTGGTTAATAGCCATTAAAATTGTATTTTTTAATATAAAATGGAAAAAATAAAAAAATACTATTTTTTACAAAAAAATTGATATATTTATAAAAATATGATATATTTAATAAATAAATTTAATAAAGGTGATTTTATGAAGAAACTATTTTTAATAATTCTTTTAATTTTAACGATAGCGGTTATTACTATTGGATATTTTGTATATTGTACAGATTATGTTGAAACTGATGTAGTAGAACCATTTGTTAAAATCGAGAAAAATGAAGAATTGTCCCAAGCCAATTTAAGTTTAAATAGTGATAATAAAGAAATATATTATTATTTTGACTTATTAAATTATGATAAGATGGCTGATCAATATAGTAAACTTGCAATTACACCATATGTAAAAATAGGGATGGGTGAGCAAATTTCGGATACAAATGAAACATCTAATGATATTTCTAAATATGTAGCTATAAATTTGTATTATATAAAAGATATTAATTCGAATATAGAAGGAGATAATTTAGAGGAGATAACTACAAAAGGGGAGGCTGGTTCGGAATATGAGGAATATTATCAATGTAAAAAACTTTTAAAATATAGTAAAAATAATGAACAGCAAAATATATCTCATTATGTAGCTAAAATAACTTTAAATACAGAAGATGAAAATTATTATAATTTAACGCAAAACATTACTCAGAAATTAGAAATAATTTTAGGATATACCAACTAAATTTAGGCAAAGTCGATAAAAAGGGGAAATAAAATGTCTAAAGAATTAATGAATGTAAAAAGAGATAATTTAAAAAGTAAAATTAAAGATTTATTTATAGTTTTCATGATTATAATATTAGGAGTAACAATTATTTTTTTTAGTTTTAAAATTTCATATGAAAAAAGAATATCTAAAAATGTAAATTATGATCAAAGTAATTTAGAAAATAATAGCATAATAAAAGAAGATATACAAGTTTCAAAACAAAATCAAATAAGCAATAATGCGAAAGAAGAAAATGCTTATGAAAAAAATATAACTGAAGAAAAAAGTGATGATGAAAAAATAGAAAAAGAAGAAACAAAAGTTGAAGATGATTTTAATCAACTTCTACCAGAATGGACAGATACAGCAATTGAAGATATAAAAAATATCTATGGTTCTGATGAAAAGCAGGTATACTTAACTTTTGATGATGGACCATCAAAAGAGATAACACCACAAATTTTAAAAATATTAGAAGAAGAACAAGTTCCTGCAACATTTTTTGTATTAGGAAAATGTGTTGATAATAATCCAGATTTAGTAAAACAAGAATATGAAGCTGGTCATTTTATTGCAAATCATGGATATACTCATACTTATTCTCAAATATATTCATCTATAGATAATGTAGTAAATGAATATAATCAAACAAATGAATCAATAAAAAAAGCTATAGGAAATGAGAATTATGATTGTCATTTATTTAGATTTCCAGGAGGATCAAGTGGAGGACCATATGATAGTTTAAAAGCTCAAGCAAAGCAATATTTAGCTGATAATCAAGTTGCAAGTACTAATTGGAATTGTTTAACAAGTGATGCTGCTGGAAATTATACAGTACAAGAGCAATATGCTGGAGCAATAGAAACTCAAGGAAACAAAACTAGTTTAATAATACTTATGCATGATGCCAGTGATAAAAGAGCTACGCCAGAAACGGTAAGATTATTGATAAAACATTATAAAGAAGAAGGATATGTATTCAAGAATTTTTATGATATATTTAAAAAAACAAATACAGAAATAGTTGAAAATGTTGAATATGTCAAAGATATAAATTAAAATTAGTTTTTTATTTGAAAAAAATAAAAAAAAATGAAAAAAATAAAAAAAAATGAAAAATGTATTGACAATATACTTTAAAATATGTTAATATATTCTTGTTCGATAAATGCGGATGTGGCGAAACTGGCAGACGCGCTAGACTTAGGATCTAGTGTCTTTGACATGGGGGTTCAAGTCCTCTCATCCGCACCAACGACGTATCTGTTCGAACTTTTAGGAACAGATAGATATAAAAATCAATCAGAAAATAAAATCTGGTTGATTTTTTTGTTTATAAAAAATCTTCCAACGGGAAAGGAGGATTATTTTTATGGTTAAGATAATTAAGCAAGAATTACAATTAATAGATTATTTTACAAAAGATGTTGTAGTTAAAATAATTGAACAAAGAATATCAAGAAAAAACTAAAACTTGGAAAGATTACACTCGTGAAGAACAAGCCTAACTTATAATGAAATATGTAGATGATATAGAACTCGAAATGAAAGGTACAGAAATATCAGTATTTTATTCAATATAAGCTTGCAATTTTATGTAAACTATGGTATAATATATTGTAATAAGAATTTTTTTATAAATTAATTTCTGTATTCACTAATTAGTGGAGGAAATATCCTCTTACTTTTTGGTTTAACATATATAACAATAAAACAACAATAAAAGAAATTGGGAGGACATGATTATGTTAAAAAAATTCACTGTATGGTTTACCTGCTTTGGTTTAAGTTTCTTGGTATCCAATGTGTTTGGCTGGACTGAACAGGGAAAGGCATTCCTGTACATTAACCTCGTTCCTGGTATTTTAGCCCTTATTGTAATTCTCATAATTGCAGGTTTGGCTAGTGGGAGTGAAACAAAGAAGAAATCTTTTCTCGTAGTATTAGTTACAGCAGGAGTATTAGCAATTACATTGTTTGCAACTTGGGGAGCTACCAAACTCTTTGGTATAGACTTCTTTGTTGCATATCAGATTATGACATTTGGTCAGTGCTTTTGTATAGATAGCAAGAAAAAAGACGACTAACAAAATAAAAAAGAAATTATTTCTTTTCCTCGCAAGAGGTTTCTTTTTTTATAAATTTTATTATAATTTTGTTGCAATTTATTAAAAATATGATATACTTAAATAAATTGATTGATTTTTGGATCAATCGTTAAGAGAGCTGACGAGTTGTAAATATCTACGTCGTTGGCACCAAAGTTTAGAAGTTAACAAAATAAAGAGTTTGAAGTTTTTTTCAAACTCTTTATTTTGGGTGTGCCCAGCATGGGCAACAACTTGTGGGTGAAAGTCCCATACAGTGCCTGATAGTGGCGAACTGTTAGCAAATG
>CANRGN010000036.1 GCA_947630235.1 uncultured Clostridia bacterium | reverse complement strand
AATATTTTTCATGGACCATTTAAGTTGCTCGCAAAGTATAAATTCGATTCAAAATTTTATGCAGAGTCAGTAAATGTTAATCCTTTAATATTTACATCATATAAAGATGAAGTAATAGATTATAATTTTACATTAAATTTATCAAAACACTTTAAAAATGTAGATGAAACTATTGTACTAGACGATGTAACTCATAGTTATTATTTTTTACAAGATAATGTATTAGAAAGAATTAAACAGTATTTGCAAGAAAGATTATAAAAATTTGTAACAGATGCATTCTTTGTAGAATAAAATAAATTGAAAAATTAAAAGGAGGAAATCATGAAAGTTTTATTATTAAATGGTAGCCCTCGTGAAAATGGATGTACAGCTAGAGCATTAAGAGAAGTGGCTGAAACATTGGAAAAAGAGGGAATAGAAACAGAGACAATTGTAATAGGTAATAAAGATATTAGAGGTTGTATAGCATGTGGAGCTTGTAGAGAAAAAGGTGAGTGTGTGTTTAAAGATTTAGTAAATGAAGTTGCACCAAAATTTGAAGAGGCTGATGGAATTATAGTTGGAACTCCAGTATATTATGCTCATGCAAATGGAGAATTATTAGCTTTTATGGATAGATTATTTTATAGTTCTCATTTTGATAAAAGTATGAAGGTAGGAGCTGCAGTTATATCTTCAAGAAGAGCTGGTTCAACATCTGCATTTGATGATATTAATAAATATTTCGGAATTGCAGGAATGCCTATAGTAACAAGTACATATTGGAATGAAGTTCATGGAAGAAAAGCAGAAGATGTAGAAAAAGATTTAGAAGGATTACAAACTATGAGAAATTTAGCAAAAAATATGGCATTTATGATAAAATCAATAAAAATGGGAAAAGAAAAATATGGACTTCCTAAACTTGAAAAAGGAACAATGACTAACTTTATATCATAAAAGAATATTTAAAATTTATATAGTATTTTTTTTGAATTTTGTGATATAGTATAAAAGAATAAATAAATTTTAGGAGGAATAATTATGAGAAAAAATTTAGGTAAAAAACCAGCAATATTTCCAATGCCTGTTTTAATGGTAGGAACATATAATGAAGATGGTTCAGTAGATGTTATGAATGCAGCATGGGGGATGATGTTAGATATGAATAAAGTAGTATTAAACTTAACAGAGAGTCATAAAACTGTTAAAAATATTAAAGAGAAAAAAGCTTTTACAGTTGCAATTGCTGATGCAAGTCATGTTGTAGAATCTGATTTTTTAGGTATAGTATCTGGAAATAGTACTCCAAATAAATTTGAAAAATCAGGTCTTCATGCTGTAAAATCAGAATTTATTGAAGCTCCTATTATTGAAGAATATGGAATAACTATGGAATGTGAATTTATTGAATATCAATCAGATGAAACTGGTTGTGGAGTAATAGGTGAAATAGTAAATGTATCTGCTGATGAAAAAGTATTAGATGGAAAAGGAAATATTGATGTATCAAAAATAAATGCTATTATGTATGATCCATTTAATCATGGATATTATAAAGTAGGAGAAAAAGTAGGTCAAGCATTTAGTGATGGTAATAAATTAAAGTAATTATATAATATTTAATGTTATAAAGAAATGGTGGACTTTTAATACAAATGTCTACCATTTTTTTGAATAAGTATTTACATTTATGTAAACAAGTAGTATAATATATATATGCGGGTTGTATCTAAATATCCTCATCACACTATGTATTGGAGGATATTTTTCTCCAGTTATAGTTTTAAATAAATCAAAAAATAAATCTGGAGGTAAAAATTTATGATTATTGTAATTATTTTTTTATCGGCACTGTTTCTTTCTTTGGCAACAGATCATACTCAAAAAGGAAAATTTATAATTGGAGTTGCTTTTTTTATAATCTCCATATTTAGCTTAGTTTTTATAGCTAATGGTGGAATTAAGAAAAAAGTAAAAACGTATAAGCTAGACGATTTTTATGTACCTGGAGGAGAAAATGAAGGCTATTATTATGCAGAGGTTTATTCTCCAAGTAAAATGAATTTGGATAGTAATTTCGAAGTTTATTTTTACGAGTGTACTGGAGGTTACATAATTCCAAATTCATTTGAATTTAAGGATTCTGATAGTCTTAAAATAGAAATCAATGAAGGGAACCCAAGAATTCAAGTGTATGAAGAAGAAAAATGGTCGAATAATTTAAGAAAAATCCTGTTATTTGGATTTAAAGATGTGTCTGATAGATATACTTATCAGATATTAGTGCCTAAAGACAAAATTTATTATCAATAATCGTAAAAAGGGTGTTCTGTTACGCTTGTAATGAGCACCCTTTGATCTATTAATAGTACACATATTTTTTTGGAAAATATTATGTGCAAACACTTAATCTAGACTTATTTATACATCTTTACATATTAAAATTCTTCATTATTATTATTTTTTTTTTTATGCAATTTTGTGATATAATATTAATAAGCTAATTGATAGGAAAATTATTATATTAAAAAATTTTTATAATTAAATTTATTATTATATTATATAAAAAATAAATTAGGAGAAAAAAATAATGAATGAAAATAATAAAATTGAATTAAGAAAAAAAATTGATGAGAAAAAACAAGAATATCAACAGATACTTTTAACTTTTGATAAAAGTATAATTGATGAATATTTGAATGCTTTATATGAGAATAATCAAAAAATAAAAAAAGGAGAAAAATATGTAAAAATATCAGATCAAGAGTTAAGTGATGAAGCTAAGAAAATTTTAGAGTTAATGAGGCAATATGAAAGTGACATTAAGCAAATATTTATTGAAGAAGGTGAATTATTAACTCATATTACAGATGTTTCACCAGAAAATATGATAGATGGAAGAATAAAACGTTCTCGTAGTAGAGATAATGATTGTCAAACAGAAAGTGGGGATTGGACATTTGCTTCTTCAACTCCTATAGATGGAAAAAATTTATATTTGGCTAGAAAATCAAAAGATGGAATGTGTATAATTTTTGGTGATATATATATTTTTGGTGGAGATAATTTACATATTGAAAAAGATGAAAGCGGAAAAAATATAGTGAAATTAAATGAACCAAATTATGTATATTATATCAACCCACAAAAATTTAGACCTGTTACAACTTTAGAAAGAGATAGAGAAACTGGTGAACCTACATTTAGATTTACAGAAGAATGGGTTTCTGATGAGGATATAGATATAAGTAATATTGATGAAGTATTAAGAGTGGATGAAATAAGTGATGTTACAAAAATAATTGAAAATTATCAAATATTTTGTGATGTAAATAAAAGAGGAATTGCAATGAAAATTAGGAGTATGTTACCACATAATGGAGAAAAGGCAACTTATGATATAAAAAGTAGATTAAGAAAAATAATAGGAAATAGCTATAATTCTGGTAATTTAAGATATATTAATGGAGAAGCGGAAATTAACTTTAATCAACAATTAATGAATTTTGTTAAAGATTTAGAAGTTAAACAAGGAGATGGAAATAGATAGTTATTAAAATATTATAATGTGTATTGATATAAATTTATAGTATAATTAAAATTCTTAATGAATAAATTATTATTCATTAAGAATTTTTTTAATAGGAAAGTTCTCAGTAGAATTGAAAAGCCGACATAAGAATTATTGAAAAATTATGTAAATTATGTTATAATATTTTTGATTGTGTAAGGAGAAAATATATGAAGAAAAATAATTCTATAAAAAATGTACTAAAGAAATTATATAGTATTTTAAATAAAAAACAAAAAATATCATTTGCACTAATAATTGTTATAATGATTATTTCTGCAGTTTTAACACAGGTAACTCCTAAAGCTATTGGTTGGTTAACTGATGATATTTTAATTCAAAATGAAATTTCTTTTATAAAGGTAATTCCATTTCTTATATTGATTTTAATTGTAAATATAGTAAATGAAATTATAAAAATAGTAAGAAGAGTTATGGTAGAAGATACTGCAACTAGAACAGAAAAACAAGCTAGAGGTATGGTAATAAAATCTTTACTTATGGCACCATTATCATATTTTAGAGAGAACATGACTGGTAATATACATGGAAGAATGAATAGATGCTTAGAAGGAACAATAAAACTTGAAAAATTGCTATTTATGGATTTTGCACCTGCAATTTTTAATAGTATAGCTGCAATTATAACAATTTTTATAACTCTACCATTTATTTTAGCATTACCAATGATGCTTGTAATTCCAATAGGAATATTTATTGTTTTTAAGCAGATAAGTAGTCAAAAGGGTATTAGAGTAGAGCTTTTAGAAAGTAAGTCTCAAATGGATGGAACAATAGTAGAGCTTATAAATGGTATTGAAGTTATAAGAATTAGTAATAGTGTAGATTTTGAAACTAATAGATTTGATAATAAATCTGAATTTTTAAGAAAAAAAGAAATGAAGCATCATAAAGCAATGGCAATTTATGATTGTTTAAAATTTATAAATCAAGCTTTTTTTACAGTATTAATTATAGGTATTTCAACATATTTAGCTACAAAAAATATTATATCAGTTGGTAATGTTTTAACTGCATATTTATGTTTTAATCAATTAATTAAACCTTTAGAAGAATTACATAGAATATTTGATGAGGTATCAGAATGTACAGTTTTGGCAACAGATTTTTTCAAAATGGTAGAAATACCAAATGATTTTTCATATAAAGCAATATCTGAAAAAAGTGAAACTAAAAAAATAGATTCTGTAGTAGAAATTAAAGATTTAATGTTTTATTATAATGAAGATAAAGATAAAGTTATTTTGAATAATTTTAACTTATCAATAGATAAAGGAATGTTTTTAGGAATTGCAGGGCCAAGTGGATGTGGTAAATCATCATTAATTAAATCAATTTGTAAATTAGAAAAAGGATATGGAACTATTATAATAGATTCTAAAAATATTGATTCTTTAACTAGAAAAGATATTTCTGAATTAATTGCTTTAGTACCTCAAAGTCCATTTTTAATTGCAGGAACAATTTATGAAAATATTTGTTATGGGATAGATAGAGAGGTTTCTTTAGATGAAGTTAAAGAAGCTACAAGAAAAGCATATATTTATGATTATATAGATAGTTTACCAGATAAATTTGATTCTATCATATCAGAAGGTGGTAATAATTTATCTGGAGGTCAAAGACAAAGAATTGCTATTGCAAGAATCTTTTTAAGAAAACCAAAAATACTAATTTTAGATGAGGCTACTTCTGCATTAGATAATACTTCTGAGAAACATATTCAAACAGAAATTGAAAAATTACAAAAAGAAAATGGAACAACAATTATTTCTATAGCTCATAGATTAACTACTTTGAAAAATTGCGATAAAATTATAGTTTTAAATAAGGGGAAAATTGAAGAGAGTGGGAAATATGATGAACTTATAGAAAAGAATGGGATATTTAGTGATATGTATTTTGGGAAGTTGAAATAAGTTTAAAAATGCTAAGTTTTTCTTAGCATTTTTTAGTTTTTTGTTTTTTTGTTTTTTTGAAGACGGAAGCCAGAAATTAAGTATATATATTTATTTTGGTGGCTCACTCCCAACTGCGAACTAATTCTAAAAATTGGCTTGTTTGCCTAGGGATTCCTATAGGGTGGCGCCAGTTTTAAGAATTAGTAGCTTGTCGGTCCCCACATTCGTTCGCTCACCAAAATAAATATATATACTTAATTTCTTACTCTAAATTTGAATTAGGGGAGTATTGGGATAGATGATATTGAGTAGATATATCCTGTTTTAATGATAGAAAAATAACAAGATTTTTTTGTAGATATAATGATTGTCAAAAATAAATTGGGGATTGGACAAGATTTTTCTTAGCATTTTTTTATAATATTGATATATTTATAAATCTATGGTATTATAATATAAATTTTATTCATATAATCAAAATTTTTTAAATTCTAGCTTATTCAGCTAAAAAAATCAGTATTGAAAAAAATGAAATATTATGATAATATATTGGAGGTGATACATTGCCAGTAATATCACAGTTTTATGGTATTCTAATATATTTATATTTAGAGATAGGAGGTCATCATAATAAGCCTCATATTCATGCTAAATATAATGAATATGAAATTTCTATAACATTTGATGGAGAAATATTAAATGGTAAAATGCCAATAAAACAAAGAAAGTTAATTGAAGCATGGATAGAAATACATAGGGAAGAACTAAATGCTGCTTGGCATGCATATAATTCAGATGGCGAAATTATAAAAATAAAAGGATTGGAGTAATTATGAGACCTAGAGTAGTAGAAGTTATTGCTTTGGAAGATTACAAATTAAAATTAAAATTTGATAATGGTGAATTAAAAATTTTTAATGTAAATCCATATTTTAAATTTAAAGCTTTTGAAAAACTAAAAGATTTTAAAGAATTTAAATTAGTTAAAGTTGATGGATTATCTATTAAATGGGAATGTGGAGTGGATATATGTCCAGATGAATTATATAATTTGAGCGTTAATTTATAATAATATATGAATAAAATCAGGCTATCTTCAGTTATATTGGAGATAGCTTTTTAAATTAATTATTAAATTATGCACCTGAAAGATAGATTTTTATAATCTTATAGATATAATAAAAATGTAAGGAGTATAGTAATGGATGAACTAATAGAGCTATCTAAAAATGGTGATAAGAATGCTTTTTGTAAGGTTATATTAAACATAAAATCTGATTTGTATAAAATTGCTAGAACTAGATTGAATGATGATTATGATATTAGTGATGCTATACAAGAAACTATGGTTAAAGCTTATTGTAATTTAAAAAAGTTAAAAGATAATTCAAAATTTAAGTATTGGATTTTTAAAATTTTAATTAATGAGTGTAATAGAATATATAAGAAAAAATACAAAACTGTTGAGAAGGAGGTTATTGAGGAATGCTTATATGATGAAGATAATCCTATACAAAACAGTAATTCTAAAATGGATTTTAATTTATTAATTGATTGTTTAGATTATAAAGAAAAACTTGTTGTTACACTTTTTTATAATAATAGATATACTTGTGAAGAAATCTCAAAAATATTAAATATGAATGTTAATACTGTTAAAAGTAAATTGAATAGAGCTAAACAGAAAATAAAAAAACATTATAAAGGAGGTGGAATTTATGAATAATAATTATGATGAAATAGATAATTTACTTTTTAAATATTTTGAAAAAGATCAAGAGGTTCCAAAAATTGTAATAGATGGCATAAATTCTGCTATTAAAACTAAAAAGAAGAATTATAAACTATTAGAATTTATAAGAAAGATAATTATTACTATTTTAAGTATAATAACATTTACAGGTGGAATTGTTTTTGCATTAAATTATAAAAATATAGTTTCTCCAGATATAAAAAATCATTTTGGACCAAATTCAAGTGATGGAGTTGATATTGCAGTTAATAATGGATATTTTTGTGAAGTTAATACTGAATATCAAAATTCAAATGGAATACAAGTAAAAATAGCTTCAATGTTAATAGATGATTATAATTTTGATATGAATTTTAATATTATTATTGATGATAAATATGATATTGAAAATATTAATATATATGATCTAAAAATTGTTGATGAAACACAAAAAATTGTTTTTAATTCTCCTATACCAGAATTTGAAACAGAAGAAATGAGGTATGAAATTTACAGAGGTGGTTATAGTTTATTATCAAAAAAAATTGCAGAAAATCAATTTAATTTAAATTTATCTGCTACTGGAAATTCTGAACCTTTTCCAAAAAGTAAATATTTAAAAATAACTTTTAGTAAGATATTACTCCAAAAATATATTGATGGAAATTTTGTAGATGAAGAATATTATGGTGATTGGAGTTTTGAAATAGAAGTTCCGGAAATGTTTTATAATAGAGAAAAAATAAAATATAAGGCTGTAAGTTGTAATGATAGAGGAATAAACTTAGATGGAATTGAGGCTTGTGTTTATAATACTGCATTTAAATTGTATATACCTGAGATAAAATCAAATAAAATTGATTTTAAATATTTTGGATTAGATAAATTCGAAAAAGAAGATTTTAGTAAAAGGGAAGCTATAAAAGATGAATATGTTGAAAATAGTAAAGGTGAGTTATTTGGACCTTCTGCAAGAAGTGATGGAGATGGTGGTTGGAGTATTCCAAAAGGTGAAAAGAAATTATTAAATTTTAGCTCAACTTTTAATCTTACTAAATTTTATGCAACAGATGAAATAACAGTTCACATGTATACAAATAAGAATAAAGAGATAATTATAAATTTAGAAAAAGAATAGTACAAAATATAATAAAATGATTAATATAAATAAAATTAAACATAGGGACAATTCAAATAATCCCTATGTTTTTTTGTATATTTTTAAATATAAAAATAATAACTAGCATTATTGTATTGAAAAATTGTATATATTAGCTTATAATTATTAAAATAAAATTTATAATGGAGATAAAATAGAATAAAAATGTCAGTTATAATAAAATATTTTGTACATGGAACTACAACAGATAATTTAGTTCACAAAGCTACAGGATGGAATGATGGTGAATTAAGTGAAAAAGGAAAAGGTCAAGTTTTAGATTTAAAAGAAAAAATAGATTTAAATGAAATAGATTTTGTAATAAGTTCAGATTTAAAAAGAGCAGTAGATTCTGCAAATTATATTTTTAAAAATTCTAAAAAAATAATTTATGATGAAAGAATTAGAGAATGCAATTATGGTGATTTAAACGGAAAAGATAATTCTTTAGTAAAGTATGAGGAGCATATTGATAATTCTTTTCCAAATGGAGAATCATTAAAGGATGTTGAAAAAAGAGTAAGAAATTTCTGTAATTATTTATTACAAAATTATGATGGTAAAACTATAGCTTTAGTTTCTCATAAAGCACCTCAATTAGCATTAGATGTATTAACTAAAAATATAACTTGGGAAAAAGCAATTAACCAAGATTGGAGAAAAACTAAGAATTGGAAACCTGGTTGGACATACGAAATTTAAAAAAAAATTTATAGGAGGAAATTTTTATGAGTGAAAGATTTAAAACACTATCTGCTGTAATGCTTATTCTAATTCGTAATACAAAAGATGGAGAAGAAATTTTATTTCAAAAGAGAAAAAATACTGGTTATTGTGATGGGTATTATGATTTTTCTGCATCTGGACATGTTGAAAATAATGAATCTATGACTAACGCAATGTGTAGAGAAGCAAAGGAAGAATTGAATATTGATATAAATCCTGAAGACTTGGAATTTTCTTGTTTAATACATAAAAATACTAATAAAAATATATATTATAATGGATATTTTATTGCAAAAAAATGGACAGGAGAGCCAAAAATAAATGAACCAGATAAAAATGAAGAATTAAAATGGATAAATATTGATAAATTACCAGAAAATATTGTTGATGATAGAAAAGAAGCTATAAGAAATTATAAAAGTGGAATAAAATATAGTGAATTTGGTTGGTAAATAAAGGAGTGGAGAAAAGTTAATGGTTGGTTTATTTTTTGTTGTAAATAATAAAGTTTTATTACATAAATGTGAATTATCTGAAGCTGAAAAATATGGAGATTTTTTAAATTATCCAGAAAGCCATATGCAGATTTGGGATAAACTTTATTATAAAAAATATAAAGTTGATTTTGATTATTTTCCAAGAGGCAGAATAATTTATAATATTAAAGATGAAACTTATTATATTTATTATGATAAGTGTATAGAAGAAAATATAAAAGAATTAAATATTATTCCTCAAAATGAAAATTACAAATTGTTAAGAGATTTTCACTATCAATGCCATAAATGTAATAAAAATTATATTATTTAAGAAAATATAAATGAATGAAATTCCAAGAAAAGTAGCAACTGTTTAGATTAACAATCCAAATAGTTACTACTTTTTTGATTTTAAAAAATTTTATTAAACCATTTTTTCAAATTGGTATTCAATTCATCTAAACTATAGTCACTTTGTTCTCTAAAATATTTTATAAGTTCTGCCATAACTCCATCCATGAAAAAGTATACATCTAATTCTAAATATTTATTTTGAGAAAGATTGTTTTGTAATGCATATAATATTTTTCTACTAGCCATTTTATTTAGTTTTTCTAAAAAATTTATTGTTTCTGTAGAGGATAAAAGCATTTTATATATTTTTTCATTTTTCTTTAAACAAATTATTATTTCATTAAAATAATTTAATATATCTTCTTTATTATATAAAATGGTTTCTTCACTAACAAGAAGTTCTATAGTTTCTAATTGATAATCATTTGCAACATCATAAATATCATCATAATGAGTGTAAAAAGTTCCTCTAGTAATATCTGCTCTTTTTACTAATTCAGTAACTGTAATTTTATTTAGAGATTTTTTTTCATTAATAAGTTCTGCAAATGTTCTTTTTATTAATTCTTGAGTTTTTCGTGAAGAGGAATTTAATCCTTGTACTTTCATAAAATCAATCCTTTCATATTTTAAATAATTATATCACATTTTTGAGATAAATTAAAATAATAATCAATAAGTTGAAAATTTGTAAAAATTATAAAGATAAAAAAATTACAGCAAAAAGAAATATAGTAAATGCTTGATTTTTCTAATATTTACTATATAATTTTAAAGAAAATAAATTAAAATTTCCAAAACTGACCAGTCAGTCTAAAGACATTTTAAAAAAAATGTGATATAAATATATAAGTAAAAATAAAAACATGAAAAGGTGATAAACAAATGAGAGAAGTTTTAAAAATTACTGATTTAAAAGATATGCTTAAAAAAACTAATGAATTGTATGGTGATAAAGTGGCATATAAACTTAGATATAAAAATGGTGGATATAAAATTATTACTCATAAGGAAGTAAGAGAAGAAATTGATGCTTTAGGAACAGCTTTAATAAATATGGGGCTTAAAGGAAAAAGAATTGCTGTTATAGGAGAAAATAGATATGAGTGGGAAATGGCTTATTTATCAATTGTTTGTGGAACTGGAATTGTAGTTCCATTTGATAAATCTCTTCCACCAAATGAACTGTTTTCAGTTATTGAAAGATCTGAAATTGAAGCAATATTTTTTTCTGAAAAATACGAAGATGTATTTGAAAAAGCAAAATTTTTAGGAATAGGAAAGTTAAAACATTTAATTTCTATGGATTTAGATAATCATAAAAATGGTATTTATTCGCAAAAGGAATTAGTAGAAAATGGAAAAGTTCTTATTAAAGAAGGAAATAGAGAGTTTATAGATAGTAAAATAAATCCAGAAGAAATGAGTATAATGTTATTTACTTCAGGAACTACTTCACAATCAAAAATAGTAGCTTTGTCTCATAAAAATATATGTTCAAATTTGATGGATATTAGTAGTGTTTTATATGTAAATTCTGATGATATTTTTCTATCTGTTCTTCCACTTCATCATGTATTTGAATGTACTGTTGGATTTCTATTTTCATTATATAGTGGAGCACAAACCTCATTTAGTGATGGATTGAAACATATTGCAGAAAATTTAAAGGAATATCATATATCTTTTATGGCATGTGTTCCTGCAATATATGAAGGTATTTATAAAATAATAGTAAAAAATCTTGAAAAACAAGGGCTATTAGAAAAAATTAAAAATGATGAAGAAAAATATAAAAATCTTCCTATAGCAGAAAAAAAAGAAAAGTTTAAAGTAGTTCATGATATGCTTGGAGGAAATATAAAATATTTAATTAGTGGAGCAGCTAATTTAGATCCTGAAATGGAAAAAAATTTTAGAAGATTAGGATTAAATATGTTTCAGGGATATGGGCTTACAGAAACATCTCCTGTAGTTGGGATTGGAAGTACGGAAAATTATAAATTAGGTTCAATTGGAAAAACTGTTCCTAGTGTTCAGGCTAAACTAGTAGATTGCGATAAAGATGGAATAGGTGAATTAGTGGTTAAAGGACCAAGTATTATGCTTGAGTATTATAATAATAAAAAAGCTACAAAAGAAGTACTTCAAGACGGATGGTTTTATACAGGTGATTTAGCAAAGATAGATGAAGATGGATTTATATTTATATGTGGTAGAAAAAAGAATGTTATTGTACTTAAAAATGGTAAAAATATTTTTCCAGAGGAAATGGAAAATTTAGTGAATAAAATTGAGGGAGTTAAAGAATCATTAATATTTGGTAAACATTTTTCTAATGACAAAAATGATATAAAAGTTAATGTAAAAATAATATTTGATAGAGAAATTGTAAAAAATGCTTATAAAGTTGAAACTAATGAGGAAATTCAAAATGTTCTTCGAAAGAAAATAAAAGATTTAAATCAAACAATGCCAAAATATAAAGCTATAAGAGGTGTAATTTTTTCAGAAGAACCTTTAATAAAAACATCTACAAATAAAATAAAAAGGCAGGCCAATATAGATGAAATTGAAAAATCTAAAAACTAAGTTTTTAGGAAAAGAAAATTATTTTTATGATAAAATTGATTCGACTCAAAAAGAAATTTGGAGAAGAGTGAATCAGAAAATCAAAAATGGAACTTTAGTAATTGCTGATATACAAACAGATGCTATTGGAACACATGGAAGAAAATGGTATACAGATTTATCAAATAATATTGCTTTTTCTTTTTACTTAGAGGCTGATTGTAAAATAGAAAAATTAGAAGGTATAACAATTCAAATAGCAGAGGTTTTTAAACAGATTTTTAAAGATTTATATAATGTAAATTTAGAAATAAAAGAGCCTAATGATTTATATTATAATGGTAAAAAAATTGGTGGAATTTTAACAGAAAGTAAAGTTTTAGGAGAAAGTTTAAGATTTTTAGTTATTGGAATAGGAATAAATACTTCTCAAACTACTTTTTGTGATGAAATAAAAAATATAGCAAGTTCAATAAAAAAAGAATTTGGTAAAGAAATTGATATAGAAAATGTAATAACAGAATTTTGTAATCGTTTTGAAAATATTTTTATAGAAAGGATCGAAAATTAAATGAAAATTGGTTTTGTATACCCAGGCCAAGGTGCTCAATTTGTTGGAATGGGAAAAGATTATTACGAAAAATATGAGTGTGTTAAAAAAATATATAATAGAGCAAGTGATATATTGGGATTTGATGTAGCAAAATTATCTTTTGAATCAAATGAAGAAGAACTATGTCAAACAAAAAATACACAAATTGCTATATTAGTAATGAGTTTAGCTATTACAGAGCTTTTAAAGCAAAATGGAATTGAAGCAAATATTTCAGCAGGACTAAGTTTAGGTGAATATTCAGCTTTAATATATAGTAATATTATTAGTTTTGAAGATGGAATAAAAATAGTTCAAAAAAGAGGAACATATATGCAAGAATGTTTGCCAGAAGGTGATTGGAGTATGGCTGCAATTCTTGGACTAGATGAAAAAACGATTGAAAATACTTGCAAAAAAGTTACAAAAGGTTTTGTTGTGCCAGCAAATTATAATTGCGAAGGTCAAGTTGCTATATCTGGAGAAAAAGAAGCTGTTTTTGAGGCTATGGAATTATTAAAACAAGCTGGTGCGAAAAGAGCTATAGAATTAAAAACTAGTGGACCTTTTCATACCGAGAAATTAAAAGAAGCATCAGAAAAATTATACGAAGCTTTGCAAGAAATAAATATAAATTCAGTATCAGATAAAATTGTATTAAAAAACATAGATGCACTTCCTTATACAAATAATGATGATATTAAGCAAATATTAGCAAAACATGTTATAAATCCAGTAAGATTTAAATCTATTATAGAAAATATGATAAATAGTGGTGTAGATACAATAATAGAAATAGGTCCTGGAAAAGTATTATCAGGCTTTGTTAAAAAAACTAATAAAGAAGTTAAAATATATAATACAAATGATTTAGAGGCTTTTGAAAAAATAATTGCAGAAATAAAAGAATAATTATGAAAGGATAGTGAATAATAATGGAAAAAAAAGTTGCTTTAGTTACAGGTGCTACTAGAGGCATAGGTAAGCAAATTGCAATTACTCTTGCAAAAGAAGGTTATGATATTGCTATAAATTTTAGGAAAGAAAATGAAGATTTGGTTAATACTAAAAAAGAGATAGAAAATATTGGTTCAAAATGTTTAACTGTTCAAGGTGATGTTTCAAGTTTTGAAGATACAGAAAAATTTGTAAAAGAAATAATTGAAAAATGGGGTCAAATTGATATTTTAGTTAATAATGCTGGTATAACTCGTGATGGACTTTTAATGAGAATGAAAAAAGAAGATTTTGAAGATGTTTTAGATACAAATCTAGTTGGAACATTTAATGTAACAAGAAATGTTATTGGATATATGAGTAAAGCTCGTCAAGGTAGGATAATAAATATTTCATCTGTTGTTGGCGTATCTGGAAACGCTGGTCAAACAAATTATTCTGCTTCAAAAGCTGGAATAATAGGATTTACAAAAAGCTTAGCTAAAGAAATGGCAAGCAGAAATATTTTAGTAAATGCTGTTGCACCTGGATTTATTGAAACAAGTATGACAGATGTTTTAAAAGATGATCAAAAAGAAGCTATTTCAAAAATGATTCCATTAAAGAGAATGGGAAAGCCAGAAGATGTTGCAAATGTAGTTAAATTTTTGGCTTCTAATGATAGTTCATATATAACAGGTCAAGTTATAAATATTGATGGTGGAATGTTAATGTAAGGAGAGAAAAAATGGAAAGAAGAGTTGTTATTACTGGAATGGGAGCTATAACTCCTATAGGAAATAATGTAGAAGAAAATTGGAAATCTATATTAGAAAAAAAATGTGGTATTGATAAAATTACTTTTGTGGATACTACTAATTTTAAAACTACTATGGCAGGAGAAGTTAAAAATTATAATCCAGAAGATTATTTTGAATTAAAAGAAGCAAAAAGATTAGATAGATGTTCTCAATTTGCAATGATTGCAGCTAGAGAAGCTTTTAAAGATAGTAAAATAAATAATGAAAATACTGATTTTGATAGAATAGGTATTTTTGTTAGTTCTGGAATTGGTGGATTAAATACAATACAAGCCCAATGTAATAATCTTTTTGAAAAAGGAAATAAAAGAGTTTCTCCAATGTTTATACCAATGGGAATTGTAAATATGCCTGCTGGAAATATATCTATAGATTTAGGTCTTAAAGGTGAATCTATGGCAATAGTTTCTGCTTGTGCATCTTCTACTCATTCAATTGGTGAAGCATATAAAACAATAAAATATGGTTCTGAAGATGCAATAATAGCTGGTGGAACAGAAGCTTCAATTTGTGAACTTGGTATAGCTGGATTTGAAAACATGAAGGCTTTATCTTCATCAACAGATAAAAATAGAGCAAGTATTCCTTTTGATAAAGAAAGAAGTGGATTTGTTATGGGTGAAGGAGCTGCAATGCTTGTTTTAGAGGAATATGAACATGCTAAAAAAAGAGGTGCTAAGATTTATGCTGAAGTAATAGGTTTTGGTTCAACTTCAGATGCTTATCA
Source organism: uncultured Clostridia bacterium (assembly GCA_947630235.1). GTDB lineage: Bacteria > Bacillota > Clostridia > TANB77 > CAG-508 > Scatovivens. The sequence continues at coordinate 8,947 of CANRGN010000036.1, read as the reverse complement.
TATTACATCACCTGATCCAGAAGGAAATGGTGGAGCTAAAGCAATGATTAGAGCTATAGAAGATGCAAAAATAAAACCAGAAGATGTAGATTATATAAATGCACATGGTACATCAACACATTTAAATGATTCTACAGAAACAAAAGCAATTCAAAAAGTTTTTGGAGATAATAGTAAAAAAGTAATGGTAAGCTCTACAAAATCTTATACAGGACATTTACTTGGAGCTGCTGGTGCTATAGAAGCAATTTATTCAGTAAAAGCTTTATTTGAAGGAAAAGTACCTCCAACACTTAATTATAAAGTAAGAGATGAAGAATGTGATTTAGATGTTGTTCCAAATGAAGTTAGAGATGCAGATATAAAAATTGCTATGTCAAATTCTTTAGGTTTTGGAGGACATAATGCAACAATAGTATTTAAGAAAATATAAGGAGGAATGTAAGATGGAATATGAGAAAATAAAAAGAATTATGGATGATATGAGTGAATCTAAATTAACTTCTTTAGAAATTGATTTTCCAGATGGTACAAAAGTTAGAATGAAGAAAGATGAAGTAAATGCTATTTCAAATAATTTAATAAAAGAAGAGCCAAAGCTTGAAGTTACAAGTAATAATGTTGTTCCTATAAAAGAAGTTAATGAAGTAGAAGAAGATGATTCTAATATTGTAAAATCTCCAATGGTTGGAACATTTTATGCAAAACCTTCTCCAGATGCTGAGCCTTATGTTAAAGTAGGGGATACTGTAAAAAAAGGTGATATACTTTGTATAATAGAAGCAATGAAGCTTATGAATGAAATAGAATCAGAATATGATGGAGTAGTTACTGAAATTTTAATTGAAGATGGTAAACCTGTAGATTATGGAAAGCCTTTATTTAAAATTAAATAATTAAAAGATAGGAGAGAATTATGTTAGATAAAGAAGAAATTAAAAAAATCATTCCTCAAAGAGATCCTTTTTTAATGATAGATGAAGTTGAAGAAATTATTGAAGGAGAATCTGCAGTTGCTTATAAAAATGTTTCTGAAGATGAATGGTATTTTAAAGGACATTTTCCTGGAAATCCTATAATGCCTGGAGTACTTATTGCAGAAAGTTTAGCACAAACAGGTGCAGTTGCAATTTTATCAATGGAAGAAAATAAAGGTAAAAATGCTTTATTTGGTGGAATTGATAAAATGAAATTTAAGAAAATTGTAGTACCAGGAGATAGATTAAAATTAGAAGTTAGAATAATTAAAAGAAAAGGACCTATAGGAGTAGGTGAAGCTATTGCTACAGTAGATGGTAAAATTGCTGCAAAAGGAGAGTTAACATTTGCTTTAGTTGATAACAAATAGAAAGGAATGTTAAAATTATGAATAAAATATTAATTGCAAATCGTGGTGAAATTGCAGTCCGCATTATTAGAGCTTGTAAAGAAATGAATATAAAAACTGTTGCTATATATTCAGAAGCAGATAAAGATGCACTACATACAAGACTAGCTGATGAAGCTGTTTGCATAGGACCTGCAGAATCTTCAAAAAGCTATTTAAATATAAAAGCTATAATAGAAGCTGCAAGTATAACAGGTGCTGATAGTATTCATCCAGGATTTGGCTTTTTATCTGAGAATTCTAAGTTTGCAAAAATATGTGAAGAATCTAATATAAAATTTATAGGTCCTTCATCTAAGGTAATAGATCTTTTAGGTAATAAATCTAATAGTAAAGCTTTAATGGAAAAAGCTGGTGTTCCTGTTATTCCAGGTTCAAAAGGTAGTATAAAAAGTTTAGAAGAAGCTAAAACTATAGCAGAAAAAATTGGATATCCAATAATGATAAAAGCTGCTGCTGGTGGTGGTGGAAAAGGAATAAGAATTGTTAATTTTCCAGAAGAACTTGAAAATAATTATAATATAGTTAAACAAGAAGCGAAAATATCTTTTAATGATGATGAATTATATATAGAGAAATTTGTAAAAAATCCTCGTCATGTAGAAATTCAAATTTTAGCTGATGAGCATGGAAATATAGTTCATTTAGGAGAAAGAGATTGTTCAATTCAAAGAAATAATCAAAAAGTCATTGAAGAAACACCATCTACTATTGTTGATGAAAAATTAAGAAACAAAATGGGTGAATCTGCAGTAAAAGCAGCAAAAATTGCTGGATATACAAGTTGTGGAACTGTAGAATTTTTAGTTGATAGTGATAAGAATTTTTACTTTATGGAAATGAATACAAGAATTCAAGTTGAGCATCCTATAACAGAAATGAGAACTGGTTTAGATATAGTAAAAGAGCAAATTAGAATTGCTGGAGGAGAAGTTTTAAAATTTAAACAAAAAGACATTGAATTTAAAGGTCATGCAATAGAAGTTAGAATAAATGCAGAAAATCCAGATAAAAATTTTAGACCTTGTCCTGGAAAAATAACAGGATTAAATCTTCCAGGTGGAAATGGAATAAGAATTGATACAGGAATTTATGAAGGATATACTATTCCATTTTATTATGATTCTATGATAGCAAAAATTATTGCTTATGGAACTACTAGAAATGAAGCTATTGCTAAAATGAAAAGAGCATTAGAAGAATTGGTTATTGAAGGTGTTGATACAAATAGTGATTTTATTTATAAAATTATAAGGAATCCAGATTTTATAAGAGGAGAATTTGATACATCTTTTATAAGCAAATATTTTAGAAAATAAACTATAATTTATAATATAAAAAGAGGTTTAAAAATGATAGTTGATAAGATAAAAAAGCGTGAGCCATCTGCAAAAGCTCGTGAATCTAAAGTTGATATTCCAGTAGGAAAATGGTTAAAATGTGATAAATGTAAAGAAATTGTATATAAAGATGCTGTAAGAGAAAATTTAAATATTTGTCCAAATTGTGGTCATTATTTTAGGATGCATATTGATAGAAGATTAGAAATGATTATAGATAGTGGAACTTATAAAAAGTTGGATTTAGATATAGATACATCAAATCCATTAGAGCTAGAAGATTATACCAAGAAAATATCTATGCTTAGAGAAAAAACTGGACTTAAGGAAGCAGTTTCAGCTGGGATTGGAAAAATAAATGGCGAAGAGGTTGTAATTTGTATAATGGATAGTGGCTTCTTGATGGGTAGTATGGGAGTAGTTGTAGGTGAAAAAATAACTACAGCAATAGAAACAGCTATAGAAAAAAGATTACCATTGATTATTTTTTCTGTATCAGGTGGTGCTAGAATGCAAGAAGGAATTATATCTTTAATGCAAATGGCTAAAACAACTTCTGCACTTACAAAGCTTGATGAAGCTGGTTTATTATATATATCTGTACTAACAGATCCAACTTATGGTGGTGTTACTGCATCTTTTGCAAGTTTGGGTGATGTTATTTTAGCTGAGCCAGGTAGTATGATAGGATTTGCAGGCCAAAGAGTAATTGAGCAAACTATTGGTGAATCATTGCCAGAAGGTTTTCAAACAGCAGAATTTTTACTAGATCATGGATTTATTGATAAAATAGTTGAAAGAAAAGATTTAAAAGAAACACTATATAAACTAATAAAATTTCATAAAGGAGGAAAGGAAGATGAGTAATAAATTAACAGCATGGGACAGAGTGGTTATAGCTAGAAATCCCAAAAGACCTACTTCTTTAGATTATATAAATGAAATTTTTGATGAGTTTTTAGAACTTCATGGAGATAGAAATTTTAAAGATGATAAAGCTATTTGTTGTGGATTAGCTAGAATTGGAAATCAGAATTTTACTGTAATAGCTGAGCAAAAAGGTAGAACTACTAAAGAAAATATTGTAAGAAATTTTGGTATGCCTAATCCAGAAAGTTATAGAAAAGCAATTAGGTTTATGAAGCAAGCTGATAAATTTAAAAGACCTATTGTAACATTTGTTGATACAAAAGGTGCATATCCAGGAATAGGTGCAGAAGAAAGAGGTCAGGGAGAAGCTATTGCAAAATCTATGTTTGAGATGGCAAAATTGTCTGTACCTGTAATTGTAGTTGTAATTGGTGAAGGATCTAGTGGTGGAGCACTTGCTATTGCTGTTGGAAATAGAGTTTTTATGCTTGAAAATGCAATTTACTCAATTTTATCACCTGAAGGTTTTTCTAGTATTTTGTGGAAGGATTCTTCTAGAGTAGAAGAAGCTGCAGAGAAAATGAAACTTACTGCTAAAGATTTGTACGATTTTAAAGTTATTGATAAAATAATTAAAGAACCGCCAATGGAGGATACTGATTTCTTAAAAACAGTTTCTAAAAGAATAAAAAAAGAAATATTAAGTTCTTTAAAAGAAATGGATGGTTTAACAGGAGAACAAATTAGAGAAGAAAGATATAAAAAATTTAGAAATATGGGTGAATTTGTAAAGATGAATTAAATTTAATTTTAAAGGAAATACTTAATAAAAATACTATAATTTATTAAATATATATTAGGAGGTAAAATTTATGTTATTAAAAGGGAAAACAATTCTTATTATGGGAATTAGAAATAAGTGGAGTATAGCTTATGGTATAGCTAAATCTGCTTATGAGAACGGAGCTAAGCTTTTATTTACATATATGGGAGAAGAAAATAAAAGTAAAATAGAAGAACTTACTAAAGATTTCGAAGGAAGTAAAGCTTATGTTTTAGATGGTGCTTCTGAGGATGATTTAGTAAAAGATGTTTTTACTAAAATAAAAGAAGAAAATGGAAAGCTTGATGGAATTGTTCATGCAATTGCTCATGCAAATACAGAAGATTTACATAATGATTTTATTTTTACAAGTAAAGAAGGATTTGCTCATGCAAATGATGTTAGTGCTTATTCTTTTGTATTAGTTGCAAGAACTGCTAAAGAATTAGATATGTTAAATGAAAATGCTAGTTTAGTAACTTTAACATATCATGGTTCTACAAAAGTTTTACAAGGATATAATGTAATGGGAATTGCTAAAGCTGCTTTAGAATCTAGTGTAAGATATTTAGCTGAAAATTTAGGAAAAGAAGGAATAAGAGTTAATGCAGTATCTGCTGGACCAATAAAAACTTTGTCAGCTAAAGGAATAAAAGATTTTAGTTCAATATTAACTGTAGTTGAAGAAAAAGCCCCTTTACATAGAAATGTTACAATTGAGCAAGTAGGTAATGTTTCTACATTTTTATTAAGCTCACTTTCAGATGCTATAACAGGTCAAATTATATATGCTGATAGTGGTTATAATATAATGGGTATATAAAAATTTATTATTTTGTTTTTATTCAGTAGGAAAGTTCTTAAGTAGATAGAATTGTCCTATTTTAAAATTAAGGAGGAATTTAAAATGGAAAGTGAAGAAATTTTTCAAAAAGTAAAAGAAATTATAGTAGAGCAATTAGGAGTAGATGAAAGTATTGTTAAAGAAGATGCAACTTTTATAGATGATTTATCAGCTGATTCTTTAGATATTGTTGAACTTGTAATGAGTTTAGAAGAAGAATTTGGATTAGAAATCCCAGATACTGAAGCTGAAAAGATTGTAACAGTTGGAGATGTTGTTAAATATATAAAAGAACATAAATAATTTTAATATTAATAATTGAATTTTAACTATTGATATGATATAATACAATGCATAATTTTTATATGGAGGTGTTTTGTATGTTAATTCGTACAAAAAATTTTACTCTTCGGAGGTTCTATTTAGATGATGCTCCGCAATTTTTCTCTCTAACTAGCAATATGGAAATGAAAAAATATATTCCTGGAATTTATACTAGGAATATAGATGAAGCATTGGATCACATCTGTACATTTTCTAGATGTGATGAAGAAAAGGAGTTTTATTTAGCTATTGTGAAAGATGAGAAAATTATAGGTATAATTTCAGCTTGTGAAGTGCTTATACCAAATGTTTTAGATGTATCATATTATGTAGCTAGAGAGTATCGACACAAAGGTATTATGACAGAAGCAATGAAGCTTTTTATGAAAGAGCTTCGGTCTAGGAAGGATATCCAAATAACTGCATTGGAATTGATTATTGGCAAAGACAATTACAGTTCTATAGCGGTGGCAAAAAAAATAGGAAGTAAAATCAAAACACAGAAACACAAAAGTGATAATATCACTTATAGAATTGAGCTTTAAAAAATTGGAACGTTTTCGTTAAAAAAATTAACCGAAAACGTTCATTTAATTTTATAGCCAAAGGAACTTATAGTATTTGGCTATTGAAAAGTTTACATTAAATTGTTCGTGTTCCAATTTTTTTCAGCCTAGCTACAAAAAATTTTCCTACTGAATAAAAAATACTGATAATTAATTAGCTGTAAGCATTGACTAAATTTTTTTTTAATATCATAATTATAGTGTCATAAATATGAAAGATATATATAGATTTATAAATAAAGAGTTTATTTACTAAAAAAAGGAGAAATAATATATGAATATAGAAAAGCAATATTTTCTTTTAAGTATTACTATAATAGTAGGTATGATAATTCTTTATATAATAATATATTTGGGTGAAAAAAAATTAAGATTAAGAAAAAAATATAATTCAAAGAAAATAAATAATAATATTTATTGTAAAAATAAATTTTGTTTAATAGAAGAAAATAAAATTCCAAAATATGAGGATATACCATATTTTAGAGAAATTCCATGTAATGGTGATATTTATAAAATTTTTTGGGTAGCAAAAAGTTTTGAATTAGGAGTTTCTATAAAAGGTTTTATTGGAGCTAATATATTAAAATGGATTAATGAAAGAAAAGTTAATGTAATAAAAAAAGATGATAAAATTTCTTTACATATAACAAGATTTGATTCCCAAAATATTATAGAGAACGAATTAAAAAAGATTATTTTAGATATTTCGGAAGATGAATATATAGATATTGAAGATATAAAAAATAAAGTAAAATATAGCCAAAATGTTATAAAATGGTATGATAATATTTTTTATAATGAAAGAGATAGACTAATAGAAGAAAATTATTTGATTAAGCGAGATAAATTAGTTATTTCTTCAAAAGTATATCAAGACATTGCAGAAATAGTGGGTTTAATAAAATATTTAAAATCAGAAACATATATTTCTGAAAAAAGGATATAGATATTTTTTTATGGGATCAATATATAATGATTGCTCAAATGTTTGGATTTGCAAGTGCATTAGAAAATAAATATAAAGAATTATATAAATTGATAGATTTTGAATTATTAAAGTATATAGATTGCTAATAGATTATATATATTATTAAATTTTAAAATTTTTATTTTTAATTGAAGAAAAATAAAATATGAAGAAAACCCTAGAAAAGATTCTAGGGTTTTTCAACATTATGAAATAAATAGAATTTATTTAGAGTTGCAGTTATTGGGATTAGGATTAAGAAATGATTTAATCAATTTGAGCACACCAATTATATTTATCTTCTTTATTTCCCCATTGAATACTAGTTAATTCATCATAAAGTTTTTTAGTAATTTCTCCAATTTTACCATTATTTATACTATAATTAGTATCTTTATATTGAAGAAGACCTATAGGAGATACAACAGCAGCAGTACCAGTACCCCAAGCTTCTTCTAATTTACCATTTTTCATAGCTTCTCCAATTTCATCAACACTAATCAATCTTTCTTGTACATCATAGCCCCAACCTTTAAGTATTTGTATACAAGATTTACGAGTTATACCTGGAAGTACAGAGCCAGTTAATTTTGGTGTAATAATTTTACCATCTATTTTAAACATAACATTCATACTTCCAACTTCTTCAATATATTTTCTTTCAACTCCATCAAGCCAAAGTACTTGAGAAAATCCTTTTTTTTCGGCTTTTTCACCAGCTCTATTACTTGCTGCATAATTTCCGCCACATTTTGCATAACCAGTTCCACCTCGAACTGCTCTAACATCTTCATCTTCAATCATTATACTAACAGGATTTATACCTTCTTTATAATAATTTCCAACTGGTGATGCAATAATTACAAACATAGCTTCATCAATGCTATGAAGTCCAAGAGCTGGTTCTGAAGCAAATAGAAATGGTCTAATATATAAAGATGTACCAAATTTTTTAGGAATCCATTCTTTTTCAATACTTACAAACTTTTTTAAAGCTTCTAAAGCAAATTGTTCATCAAGTTGAGGAAGAGCAAGTCTTTCAGCAGAGTTATTAAGTCTTTTTATATTTTCCTCAGGTCTAAATAATTGTGCTTTACCAGAAGGTGTATAATATGCTTTCAATCCTTCAAAAACTTCTGTACCATAGTGAAATACAGCAGAAGCTGGATTTAAAGATAGATTGCTAAATGGGACTATTCTAGGAGCATACCATCCTTTTTCTTTAGAATAATCCATAATAAACATATGATCAGTAAATTCTTTACCGAACACTACAGAACTAGCATCTGGCTTTTGTTTTGGATTTGTAGTTTTTTCAATTTTAATTTCCATAAGTATCATTCCTTTCTATTTATATATTATAAAATAAAAAAAGTCATACTGAAAATCACTTAAGACTCCTCAATAAGACTTTATCTTATATCTGTGTAGATAGATTTTTCTATCCTATACCGCTCAGAAATAACTTCTTAGGTATACTCTTAATTTATAATAATTTATCACAAATTATTATAATAGTCAAATTTTATTTACTTTTAAAAAATCAATGATATAATAAAATAGCCAAAGGAACATAACCAAAGGAACGTAGCATTTGGCTAGGCTATTGCGAAATCCACATTAAATTGTTCGTGCGCCAATTTTGAAAAAAATTGTGTGCAATGCTTTTATCTAAAAATATGTCGCTTTGGTTAAAGAAAATATTGAATTAAAAAAATTTAATATAAAGGAATATAAAAAATATGTTAGAAAATGTAAAAAGAATTAGTATAATAGGTGGTAGTGGAACTGGAAAAACTACTCTTTCAAATAATTTGGGTGAA
>CANRGN010000035.1 GCA_947630235.1 uncultured Clostridia bacterium | reverse complement strand
TCCCCCTGGTCCCTCCTCTTGGTTCCGTTCCTTTGGTTCCAGTTCAATCTTCAACAGTATCATCTTTTATATAATATTTTGTTCCTAGCATTTTATCTGGTAAATATTGTTGTTCAACTTTATGGCCTGGAAAATCGTGTGGATATAGATAGCCTTCGCCATAGCCAAATTGTTCCATTCCTTTGGCAGGAGCGTTTCTAATGTGCATTGGAATTGTTCCTGTATCTTTTGTTTCTACATCCTCCATTGCTCTATTTATTCCAAGATATGTTGCATTAGATTTTTTTGATACTGCTACATATACTGCTGCTTCTGAAAGAATTATTCTAGCTTCTGGCATTCCAACCATTGTTACGGCTTGCATTGCAGATGTAGCAACAACAAGTGCATTTGGATTTGCCATTCCAACATCTTCACTAGCACAAATAACAATTCTTCTAGCAAGAAAAACTGGATCTTCACCTGCGTTTAGTGCTCTAGCTAAATAGAAAATTGCAGCATCAGGATCACTACCTCTCATTGATTTTATTAATGCACTTATATTATCATAATGACTATCACCAGATTTATCAAAATATGCTTTTCTTTTATTTAAAGATTCTGCAATTATATCATTCGTTATTTCAATATAACCTTCACTATTTATTCCGTGTAGTAAGAACTGCTACTTCTAATCCATTTAAGGCTGTTCTTACATCTCCATTTGATACATCTGCAATATTTTCAATTGTTTCTTCAGAAATTTTTATATTATAAGTTCCCAATCCTTCTTTACTTTTTAAAGCATTTTTTATAATTTTAATAATATCTTCTTTTTTTAATGGTTCAAGTTTTATAACCATTGATCTAGAAATTAAAGCTTTATTTACTTCAAAATATGGATTTTCTGTAGTTGCTCCAATAAGTATAACAGTTCCATCTTCAACATAAGGAAGTAAAGCATCTTGTTGAAGTTTGTTAAATCTATGTATTTCATCTATAAATAATATACATTTTCCAGATGGATTCATAAGAGGATTATCTGCCTCTTCTATTGCATTTTTTATATCTGACACTCCAGATGTTACTGCATTTAATCTTGTAAATTTGTATGATGTAGTTTCACTAATTACTTTTGCCAGAGATGTTTTTCCACATCCTGGTGGGCCCCATAAAATTATACTAGATAATCTATCTGCTTTTATTGTTCTGTATAATAATTTATCTTTACCAACAATATGTTCTTGACCAACAAATTCTTCTAATGATTTTGGCCTCATTCTATATGCTAGTGGTTTGTTTAAATCCATTTCAATTTTTTCGTATAATAATTTATACTTAATTCTCCTTTTATAATTTTAAGTTTTTTTAGGATTAACTTATAAACCATTTATTTTCCAAGATATTTTAAACCAATTCTAATAATTTCTTCAGTAGTCATATTACTTAAATCGGTTTTTTCAAAAGATTTTTCAATTTCCTTTTTACTATATCCTAAAATCATTAAAGCTGATATTGCTTCTTCAATATTTTCTTTATTATCAACAACTTCAATTTGGTTATCATTTTTATTTTCAATAGCATCTAATGTTTTTAATTTATCCTTTAATTCTAATATTATTCTTTGAGCAGTTTTTGCACCTATTCCAGGAAGTTGTTTTATTTTTAATACATCATCAGTTATAACTGCAAGAGCAAAAATTGATGGTTCAATATTTGATAAAATATTTATTGCAGATTTTGCACCTATTCCGACTTACAGTAATTAAAAGCTCAAACATTTTTAATTCTTCATTACTTAAAAATCCATATAAACTAATATTATCTTCTTTTACATAATAATAAGTATGAATTTTAACTTTTTCTCCTCTTTCACCTAATTTTTGTATTGCACTTTCAGACATAAAAATTTTATAACCTATTCCATTATTTTCAACAACTATAAATGTGTTAGTTTTTTCTTCTAAACTACCTTTTATATATGCGTACATTATAATCTCCTTTTCAAACATTTATTCGTTTGTTATTTTATCATATATATAAAATTTTGCAACATTTTTTTGCACTTTTAAATAAAAAAATTAAAGACATGAAAAAAATAATTGTTGAAATTTCGTAAAATGCGAACTATAATGTAACCATCCTTTTCATAAGGAATCTTTGAAAAGGAGGTGAATGTTGTGAGTTCATTCGATTTAATTTGGCGACTAATTATTTTACTATTAATTAGCAATAGTAAAAATGATGAAAACCAAAATTCAGAAGATTAGCTTTTGCTAATCTAATTATAGGCAGTTTGGTCAACTGCCTTTTTTTACACAAAAAAAAGAGATATGTGGTCAGCATATCTCTATGAATGTTTGAGTTACTCGATTTTTATTTCCTTCTTGCTTAAGCTAAAAATAGTATACTATATTTTTTATTATATGTCAATTATAATTTTTTATTATTTTTTATTATTCTTTATTATTTTTTATTATTTTTTTATATAAATGCATTTAAAATTTCATTTTGCTTTATTTATATAAAATGTTGGAATTCCTGTTGAATACGGAGCAATATCGTATTGTTGGAAATAAATCACTATATAATCTCTGTATAAATAAAAATTCTCTAGTTTAAATGTATCTAAAACTAACTGACAATAATTATCAAAAAATACACCTTCTCCTTCTTTTTTTATTCGTTCTGCAATTTGTTTATTTATATTTTTTAATATTTCAACTATATAATACGGATTATTAGGATAAAAATCTTTAAGCTCTAACAATGCTCCCTTCCTTAAATCCCAAGTTTGAGAATCTCTTATTGTATTTCCATGTGCACCTCCAGAATATATGTATTCATCTGAATATAAACTAACTATATTATCTTCATTTTTTGTTACATCAGATATAAAATCTACTTCATATATCATTATAGGATAATTATTTTCCTTATTATATTTATACAATTCTACAGCATCTTTATATAGATTTTTCTTTATATAATTTTGTAAATCAAATGCCTTTTTTTGATAAAATAAATTAAAATTTCTTTGCCCTACATAAAAATTAGATTTTACTATTTGGGGATATTTTATTTTATATTGTAAAACCACAACATTATCATACATTAAACTTTCACTTAATAAATTAAAACGAATTTGATTCATAAAATTCTCCTTTCCTCTTTATAAATTATTCAAAAAAATATTTAAATGTGACAAAAAAATGAGCGATTGATAATCGCCCATTTTATGATATTTTTTTAATTATTCACTATAATCTGTTATTTCTATAGAATCTATAATTACATCTGTTTTTGGTTTATCATTTGAATCTGTTTCAACTTTAGCAATTTGATCTACTACATCCATTCCTTGGAATACTTGACCAAATACTGTGTATTGCATATATAAGCTTAAGTATCCACCATTTTTTTGATATTGATCTATTAATCCTTGTGGATATCCATATTGTTTTAATGTATCTCCAATTTCTTTTGAATAATTAGCTTGAGTTATAAAGAATTGGCTTCCTATACTATTTGGTAAAGATGACATTGCCATACATAAAGAACCTCTATATGGAACTAAAGAATAATCTAGCTCTGTTCCAAATCCTTCTCCCCATATACTTTCTCCTCCTGTTCCATTACCTAAAGGATCTCCTCCTTGAATCATAAATTCATTTATTACTCTATGAAATGTTAATCCATTATAATATCCATTTTTTGCATGAGTTACAAAATTTTCAACAGCTTTTGGTGCTATTTCTGGGAAAAATTTCATTGATATATCTCCATAATCTTTTACATGCATTATTGCAATTTGCTCACCAACTTCTGGAAGCTTCATTTGAGTTTCTGCAGCTTTTGCAAAATCGTAAGAATCTAATTCTACAGTAGAATCATCAGATTCTTTATTTGTATTTGTATTAGTATTTGTACTTGAATTATTACTAGAATTAACAGAATTTTTATTTGAACTTGTAATTTTTGATACATTTTCTGTTTTATTTCCACAACCTGTTAAACATACTAATAAAAACATAATTATAATTGTTAAACTTAAAATCTTTTTCATATAAAAATCTCCTTATATATAAAATCTAAAAATAATTACTTATTTCTTGCAAATTTTCAAAATTATTTTGCCTAAATACATCATAAGCTACTATGGCTACTGAATTAGATAAATTTAATGACCTTAAATTTTCTCTCATTGGAATTCTAATTGTTTTATCTAAATATTTTTTTAAAATATCTTCTGGAAGCCCTTTGGTTTCTTTTCCAAATAGTAAAAAAACTTCATCAAAATTATTATAATTTACATCAGAATAAACATGTTTACCTTTTGTTGTTACAAAATACATATTATTTTCTTCTGGTTTATATTTTGATAAAAATTCACTAAATGTAGTATGTTCTTCAATTTCTAATTTATCCCAATAATCTAGTCCAGCTCTTTTTACTTGTTTTTCTGAAATTGAAAATCCCAGTGGATAAACTAAATGAAGCTTTGCACCTATTGCTGCACAAGTTCTAGCTATATTTCCAGTATTTTGAGGTATCTCTGGTTCAACTAATACTATATTTAATTTCAAAATTTTCTACCTTCTTTCATGAACGATATTATATAAATCATTGATTTTTTTGTCAATAACAAACAACAGATATTAACTAAAATTTTCAATAAAACCAACAGAATATAAATTATATTATTATAATTTAATATCTTAAAATTTATTAATTCCCCTATTTAAAAAAGAAAATGAGAGCAAAATTGCTCTCAAAATAAAATAAAAAAATAAAATAATACAAAATAAAGAGGTATATCCAATGAATAAAGTGGATGTCTTATTTAAAATAAATTTCTATGGAAAAAATTATAGCATAATATTTTTTAAATGTGAATATTTTTTTGAAAAAAATAAATAATACTTAATATGGAAAATGTATTATTTAATGAAAAAGTTAATTTTAAAGTAAAAAAGTTTAATATATCAAAAATAATTTTATATTTTGCTTTTTACAGTTTTATAGGATTTTGTTTTGAAAGTATTTTTGGAATTTTTTCCAAAGGCGTTTTAGAAAGTAGAAAAAGCTTTTTATTTGGACCATTTTGTGCAATATATGGAATTGGAGCAATTTTTATGATCCTTTTCTTAAAGCCACTTGAAAAAAATACTTTTGCTGTTTTTGTTGGAAGTTCGATAATTGGCGCTATTGCAGAATATTTAATGAGCTATATTTGCGAATTGTACTTTCATTTTAAATGGTGGGACTATTCTAATTTATTACTAAATGTTAATGGCAGAACTTGTTTATATTTTATTTTAATATGGGGATTTTTAGGTACAATTTTAATTAAATATGTTAATCCTAAAGTAGATGAGTTTATTGAAAAAATAAAAAACAAACTTTCAAAAAAAGTTTTTGACTTTGCTGTATTTGGAATATTTTTATTTCTACTTGTTGATATTTTATTAACTACTTTCGCTTTAAAATATTTTTATGCAAAAATATCTTCTGATTACCAACTTACAAATTCTAATTATTCAGCTCAAAGATTAGAAAATTTATCTAAAATCGACTTACTAGATGAAGGTAATCTTTTAAAAATCTTTCCTAATATAAGAATTGCAGGAAATGAAATGGATAATGTTTTTGTTGATACATTATATAATGTAGATTCAACATATTATTTAAAAATTTTTGACAAATAATAAGATATAAAAATGCAAATTAGATGTAAAAAATTTACATCTAATTTGCATTTTTATATCTTATTATTCTGGATTCATTATCTTTTTTATATCTTCATCATTTTGCATCTCTTCTGATAAAGATTGATAAACAGTATCAATATATCTTTTGCATTTTTCTAATCCTAATGTTATAGCTACTTTTGCATATTCTTTATTATCTCTTAAACGGAAGCTTGCATATTTAAAAATAAGAGGTTTATTTTTTATTGCTTCCATTACTACTTCATCATCATCTCTGAGTCTTGAACTTGCATAATATAATATTTGACCATCATTTTTTACAGCTTCTAATACTACATCTTTATCATCTAAAAGCCTTTTGCTAGCATAGCAACCTGTCCAACCAGCTTGTTTTACAGCTTGAATTAAAATATCTTTATCATCTTTTAGTCTATCACTTGCAAATTCTAAAGCTCCACCATCAACTTTTAAAGCTTCTAAAAAAATTTCTTTATCATCTCTTATTTCATCATTTGCCCATTCTATTAAAAGAGGCATTGTTTTTACTCTTTCTTTAAAAAAATCTCTATCATTAGTTTTTTCTTTTGCTTCAACTACTTCTGGTGAATCTGCCATTTTATCACATCCTTTACTGCAATCTTAACATATTTTCAGATACTATTGTAAGTACAACAAATAATACTATTACTAAATCAAATGTATAATTTAAAAATAACATTTTATATTCTTGCTTAAATTTTTCTTTTTCTATTTTTAATCCTTTATTTTTTATTAAATATCCTATAAATAATATACCACCAATAACAGCTAATATAATTGTTATTATTTCAATTATAAATAAAGCTATTTCATTTTCTGAAAATAATGTAGAAAGTGCTACAAAACCATTGTTTAATATATGAAGAGATATAGTTAATCTAATATCACCTGTTTTTAACATAATAATTCCAAAAACAATTCCAATTAAAACAGCAAATATTCCTTGTTGAAAATTCATATGTAATAAACCAAATATTATAGCTGATGTTAGTAATGCAAAATAATTTCCAAATTTTTTTCCATATCCAAGAATTGCTTTTCTTAAAAGTAATTCTTCAAAAATTCCAGGAATAACAGCTATTCCTATAAAGAATAATATTTTATCTAATAAACTATCTTTAGCAGAAACTATCATAGATTCTGTTAAAACTTGATAATCTGATCCTATTTTATCAACAATAAACATTTCTAAATATTGTATTAAAATTATAAAACAAAAACCAACTAATATATATTTAATTCCTCTTTTGAAATCCACTTTTTTATTTAATCTATATTCTTTATCTGTATAAGAAATAATAAGTTTGGCTGGAATTATAAAACTTATTATAGAAATTATTGAATAATATATCCAAGTAATTGATTTTTCTGATATAATTACTGAAAATATTGAATTTACTAAATATGGTATAACTAAACCACCTATTTGTTCAAAAATAAACCACAATAATAAAGAAAATCCTAAAACAAATGCAAATCTTTTTACATCATTTTTTTTCATTAAATTTTCCTGAATTTCTTTTACACTTTTTTCTTCTTTTTTATTTTTTGACTTTTTATTTTTAGTAGTATAATCTAAAATTCCATATTTAAATTTTTTGGCACAAATATTAAATACAATAGGTGTACAAATAATTAGTAAAATAAATGATATAATAATTTGTAATGTTGTAGCTTGACCAATTATCATCATAGATGGTACAAAAAAAGTTGATACAATAGGTATACATGATAATATATACATAAATGTTGTTACTTTAATATAAGGTCCAATAGCTCCCAAACTTATAAAATATAATACAACTACTATCATAAGTAATAACATTGTTGTATTAGATGCTTCTGTAATTGATGTAGTTTTTGATGAAATTGCAGCTTGGATCATTGATAAGAAAAATACTGTAAATATCAAATATCCAGCTAAAACTAGAATATAAGAAACAATACTCATATCTATTGATTGAAGGTTACTTTCTACATTAGATATAGCTGAAATATTAAACAAATTATTTATAGCATTTCCTATCATATAATATATCAAGCTATATACTAGTTGTATAATTATTGTAATTGTAATTGATAATACTTTTGCTAGTAAATATTCTTTTTCATCTACACTTGTTAAAACATATTCAATAGATTTTGATATTTTTTCTGTTGCAATTTCATTTGCAATCGCTGATAAAACAAAAATTAAAACCATATAAACAATAACAACAGAAAATGTTTTTATCATATCTTTAAAATCTGAATTTTCAGCATCTACACCTAACATTACTCTTTCAATCTCTGGTGTTTGATTAATAATTTCAAGCTTAGAAACTTCTATTCCTAAATTTAAAGCTAGAACTTGATTTCTAATTTTAGTAGTAATATCTAATAATTTATTATATTGATCATCATTCATTCCTTCTTTAGTAATAAATTTTGTAATTAAATTATTTGAGTCATCTAATTTATATTCAACAATTATAACATTATCATCTATATTATCTTTGGTATAATTATTTTGTGCTTCAAATTTTAATTCTACCATTTCATTATCTTTAAATTCATTCTCAAAAAAATCATATGCTATTCCTGTTTCATCAATAACTTCTATTCTATAATCTTCTTCAAATAAACTTATATCATGACTATCTAAAATATTACCAATATTTTTCAAATTAACAGAAACTATAATAATAAGGCACATTATTATATTTAAAATTACAAACCCTTTGTTTTGTACATTTTTTTCTACATTAAATTTTACAATTTCAAAAATTTTTCTTTTATTCATATAAACTTCCTACCTTGTTTATAAATATTTCATTTAAGTTATGACCTTTTTTTCCATCTATTTCATAATTTTCTTCAATTTCTTTTAATTTTCCTTGAAGAATTGCTTTTCCTTTATCTAATATCATTACAGATTCACACAATTCTTCTATATGTTCCATTCTATGTGATGAAAAAATAATAGTTTTTCCTTCCTTTTTTAATTTTAATACAGCCTTTTTTAATTCATCAACACTTATAGGATCTAATCCGGAAAAGGGTTCGTCTAAAATAATTAAATCTGGATTATGTAATACTGATACAATAAATTGAATTTTTTGTTTATTTCCTTTTGATAAATCTTTTACTTTTTTATTTAAATATTCAATAACATTAAATTCATCTAGCCACTCTATTAATCTTTTTCTAACATCTTCTGATTTCATAAGTTTTAAAGAACCATAATATTCACATAATTCTAAAACTGTATATGAAGGAATTAAACTCCCCTCTTCTGGCAAATATCCAATTTTATCAGATATTTCTCCTTTTATTTTTTTGTTATCATATAAAATTGTTCCAGATGTAGGTTCTATAATTCCTAATATCATTCTAAATGTTGTAGATTTTCCAGCTCCATTTCTTCCTATTAAACCATATATCTCTCCTTTTTCAACTTTAAAAGATATATTATCAACAGCTGTATTTTCTCCAAATGATTTAACTAAATTTTTTATTTCTAACATATTATCTCCTTTTTTTATCACAAAAGCCCTAAAAAAGGGCTTTATATTTTAATCTTCATTTATATTTTTTAGTTTCTTTTCTTGATTTGCACAAAATAGTATAAGTTCAGATAATACAACTAACATAATAGTTGGTAAAACATAAATAGTTATTGGAAATCTTGTAATTGCAATTACACTTAATATAGCTAAAACAGATATAGCAATTAAGCCAATTAAGTTTAATATAACATTTATTGATTTTAATTTTTTATATCTAAATCCAACATAAATTATTATTATAATACCAGCTATTATTGATGGAATAATAAATGGTTTTAATAATGAGAATATTTTAATTTTTGGATTTGATATTATTTCATAACTTGTAGTTTCTGTAATAGTGTTTTCATCTGAAGTTTCAGCAGATTCTGGTGTTTCTGTAGATTCTGCATTTTCTCCTTCAACATCAGTTGGATTTTCAACTTTTTTATATTTATTATCTAATTTTTTTACTAAATTATCTGCTTCTTCTGTAGTAATATTTTCAGCATTTATACTTACAGCATCATTAAATAATTCTATAATTCTAACCTTAAATTTCTTTTCACCAAATACACTTTTAGCTATATCTTCTACATCAGATATTTTAAAATCATCACTTATTTTATATTCTATTGAATCATGTCCTTTTAACATAAAATCTACATTAAAACCTTTTAAACCAACAACAACAATTCCTGCTATTATTAATAAAACTAAAGCTAGTATAATAATCTTTTTATTTTTCATCATTTTCACCTCTTATTTATCATTTAATACATATACGCTTCTTACGAAAATTAAACTATATAAAATATGAACCATTAATCCCCAGAATAATATCATTCCAATTCCTGTTATAGTAGCATTACTCATAAATGTATATACAATTGCAACTATTAAAATAGGTACTAAAGTAATATATAAAGATTTTATTGTATCAGAAAAGTTTACACTAGCCTTTTTATCATTTTTTAACTTAGATAAAAAGTTATAAATAAATACAAAATTTAATGCTATAATTAAAACAGAAGTTATTATTGAACTTATTGTTATTACTACATTTGTATATCTAATTGCTATTGATACAATAGCTAAATATCCTACATTTAAAATAGCTCCTATTAAACCATTTAATCCAAATTTCATAAGTAATGCAACTGATAAAGTTATAATTGCAACTGCAAATGCAATTTTTATATTATTTATATCTTCATCTATTATTGTTGATTTTAAGAAATCATCATTTTTTAATGAATATTTATTTGGCAATTTTCCTTCATTTAACAAAGTTGATATTGCACTAGCTGATTTTAATGAATTAACTAAATCTTTAGATTCTGTAATATTGCTAGATAAAGGTATAGAAATTGTACCATTAAGCTTATCTTCTCCAAAATATGTTTTCATTAGTGTGGTACCATCCATTTGAATTTCTATATAAGAAATTTCTGTTTCTGGTTCTTCTGAAGATGTATCAGATTCACTTTCTGTTGTATTTGTATCTTCTGCTCCATCTGCTACTTCTGTTGTATTAGTATTTTCTGTTGTATTTGTAGTTTCTTCAGATTTTTTTTCTACTTCTTTTTCTATATATTTTTCACTCATTTCATTAAGTATTTTTGCACCATCTTTATTAAACTTTATTTGTAGATAAACAGTATATGAGCCATTACTATTATCATAAACTGCAGATGCACTATCAACATGTTTATTGTTCATAAGTTCTAAACCAGTTTGAGAATCTATAATTTTAAACTCACCTTGTGATTCAATAAGATTTTCAAAAAAAGCTGCATTTTCATTATCTGCTAGTTCTACAACTAAATTTCCTGTAACCTCATCTAATCTAATACTATATTCTTCTACTTTTGAATCTTCTAATCTTTTTTCTATAATTGATTTTGATTTTTTATAAGAATCTAATGTTAATACACTATCTTCATTTGCTTTTATAGTTCTAGTTTCTCTAGTATATCCTTCTATATCTGTTCCATTATTTGTTTCTGCATTTGCATCACCTTCAACAGAAACTTCAACACCTGATGAAGTAGAAGAATCATCTTTTTTTACTTCTCCAGATATATTTCCATCTTTATCAATATACATTTCTTTTTCAGATTCAGAATTATCTAAAGAAAATTGATATTCTCTTACTCCTTCAAATTCTGAACTAAAATTATAATCAGGAATTAAATTTGACATTTTATTAAGA
This sequence comes from uncultured Clostridia bacterium, assembly GCA_947630235.1. Lineage (GTDB taxonomy): Bacteria > Bacillota > Clostridia > TANB77 > CAG-508 > Scatovivens. The sequence goes on along the minus strand of CANRGN010000035.1, from coordinate 13,420 downwards.
TTTTTAGTATAAATTCCTACAAACCCTATAATAGAAATTGTTATAACAAATATAATAATTGTAACTACTAATAATTTTTTTATTAATGCTGAATCCTCTTTCAAAACTATTTCCTCCTAAATTATTTATTTTATAATGACTTATTATATAGTTTTATAATAAACTAATCTTGATAAATTGTATATTAAATAAAGAAAAATATCAACATTTTTTTTAAATATTTTTAGTTTTTTATATTAACACCTAAGATTCCTCCTATTATCCCAGATACAATACCTAATACAATCATAATTATAGAACCTAATCCAACAGAAAAATTTCCACTTATAAAACTTGATAATAAGTATATTATTAACATATATATTATTCCAAATATTGCACCATATATTAAACCTTTTTCTTTTATTTTTTTCGACATAAAAAAGCTTCCTAGTAAAATTGATAATATTGATATAAAAATTATAGCTGGTTGTATTACCTTTTCACTAATGTTTGTATAACATAATAATACTGATAAAATAAATATAAAAAATAAAGTTGCAATAACAGATATTATCATACCTTTTGAAAATTTTTTTAATTTAAAAAATAATAAATTTTCTGAACTTTCTTCCATAAAAAAATTATCTCCTTTCGAATTATATAATTTTATAGTAATTTATATTCAAAATATAAAAAAAAAGAATTGATATATTAGAAATTATATATATCAATTCTTTTAACAATTATTTAATATTTAGTAGTAGATTCACATTATTCATCAAATTGTTCCCCTGTATCTTCTTGAAAATCTTCTTCAGAAACAGCAACTTCATCAAAATTTTCATCTATATTACCTTCATCTGGATTTTCTTCCATATTACCTTCATCTGGATTTTCTTCCATATTACCTTCATCTGGATTTTCTTCCATATTGCCTTCATCTGGATTTTCTTCCATATTGCCTTCATCTGGATTTTCTTCCATATTGCCTTCATCTGGATTTTCTTCTATATTACCTTCATCTGGATTTTCTTCTATATTACCTTCATCTGGATTTTCTTCTATATCACCTTCATTTGGTAATTCGCTTTCTTCATCAATTCTTTCTATATAATCTAGACCATTTTCTTTAATATAAGTTGAAATTTCAATCTCTTCATCTCCTGAAAGCATAAAATAATTTAATTCATTATTATCTAATTTACTATATATTTTTTCTAATGAAATTGGAATAACAAAATCTTCTAAATTTAAATCATATATACCATATAAATTATTATTTTTTACTATTAAGCCTTCTACTCCTATTTTTTTAGGAATAACTAATGTACTTTTTATTTCATTTACTTCATCATCTGATGTAGCTATATATCCCAAGCTTTCATAATTGACATTTAATAATCTTTCTCCTTTTATATTATATAAGCCAATCTTTCCATCTTTTGAAACTGAAATAACTTTAGATTGTATTAAATTTGGAGTTTCTGATTCTGGAATTTCAAATTTTTCATAATTAGCTATAGCTTTTGTTCCTATAACATCAAAATTAATTGGAATTATTTCATTTCCTTCAACATCTAAAATTCCAAATTTTCCACTTTTTTCTGCCAAATATAATTTATTTAATTCATCAAATATTGAAATAGAATCATATTTAGTTGGTTCAATTATTAATGTGGTTGTATCAGAACCTAATAAACCAACAGAATTATCTGTATAAATAAAAAATTCTTTAGAATTTTGCTTATATATTATCTTTGAATACTGATAACTTATAACGATTTCTCCGGTTTTTAAATCTATAACACCATATTTTTTATTTTTATTCGCTACAACCACTTTATCATCTAATAATGCTTTTATATTTTCATAAGTATTACTAATAATAGGAATATTTTTACTACCCACAAAACTCCTAGCATAATTAAATAAATAATCTAAAGTATATATATATACAGAATTTTCTTTTACTGAATAATCTATATTAAATACTTCCTCAATATTCTCAATAGGAACATATACTGTATCATTTAAATAAATTACATTTGATTCAAGTTCAAATAATTCCATTGTATCATTTTCTGAATTAACAATATAATTATTAACATTTTGACTATTTAAATTATTATTAGATGATTCACTAGTTTCAGAAAAGTTTTTATTTTGCAAATATTTTTTTACATATTTACTATCAGCTTTTATAGATATTATCTCATAAGGAGTTTGAATATAACATTTATCTTTATCTTGAGTAAATGCTTTATATTCTCCCTTTATATATTCTCCTCCTATAAAATTTGACATTATTTTTGCCGATACATAAGTTTGGCCATCTTGCTCTAAAAATAAACTTGTACTCCAATTAATTTTATTTCCATTTAAAAATAATTTATTTGAACTAGCATCTTTCTTTTTCAATATTACTATAGAAATTACCAAAAACAAAATTAAAAATATTAAAAAAATTATAAAGAACAAAATTATTTTTTTCTTTTTATTTTTATTTTGTTGAAACTGAAAATATTCATTACTTTCTTCTAAATTCATTTTTTCCTCCTTTTATCATTTGTTTTTTTATACTTTTTCATATCCATATTTTTGATAAAACTCATCTCTAAAATTTGCCAAATTATCATTCTCTATTTCAATTTTAACTCTATCCATAAGTTTCGTCAAGAAATTAACATTATGAATTGAAAGAAGCCTTACTCCTAAAATTTCCTTTGTATTTATTAAATGGCGAATATATGCTCTAGTATAATTTCTGCAAGTATAACAATCACATTCTGGATCTAAAGGTGTAAAATCTCTTTCATAAGTAGCATTTCTTACAACAACTTTTCCTCTTGAAGTCATTGCTGTACCATGTCTAGCTATTCTTGTTGGAAGAACACAATCACACATATCTATTCCAGCAATTGCAGATTCAATTAAATAATCTGGTGTTCCAACTCCCATTAAATATCTAGGTTTATTTTCTGGTAATAAAGGTGCTGTATAATTTAAGATATCTAAAAATTCCTTTTTAGGTTCTCCTACACTTATGCCACCTATTGCATAACCAGGAAAATCTAGTGCTATTAAATCCTCTGCACTTTTTTTTCTTAAATCCTTAAAAAATCCACCTTGTACTATTCCAAATAGAGCGTTTTTTTCTATAGATTTATGTGCATCCTTACATCTCTTTGCCCATCTTGTAGTTCTTTCCATAGAATTTTTTGTATATTCATAAGTAGATGGATAAGGACAACATTCATCAAATGCCATTATTATATCTGCACCTAAAGCTTCTTGAACTTCCATTGCAATTTCTGGATTTAAATATTTTTTGCTTCCATCTAAATGAGATCTAAATTCTACACCATCTTCTTTTATTTTTCTTAAAGCACCTAAACTAAATACTTGAAAACCTCCACTATCAGTAAGAATAGGCCTATCCCAATTCATAAATTTATGAAGTCCTCCTGCTTCTTTTACTAGATTATGTCCCGGTCTTAAAAACAAATGATATGTATTTGATAAAATAATTTGTGCGTTTGCTTCTTTTAATTCTTCTGGAGTCATAGCTTTTACTGTTGCTTGAGTTCCAACTGGCATAAACACTGGTGTTTGAATATCTCCATTAGGTGTATGGATAACACCTCTTCTTGCTCCTGTTGTTTTGTCTTTATGTAATAATTCATATGTAACTGCTGATTTCATTTTTATTTTCCCTTTCTATTTTATTTTTAATAACTATTTAATTAACATAGCATCTCCAAAACTAAAAAATTTATATTGTTGTTTAACTGCATACTTATATGCTTCCATAATAAAATCTTTTCCTGCTAAACTAGCTACAAGCATAATTAGCGTAGATTCTGGTAAATGAAAATTGGTAATTAAATAATCTAAACATTTAAATTTATATCCTGGATAAATAAAAATATTTGTATCTCCTTCTATCTCTTTTACAAATCCATTTTCATCAGATACCGATTCTAAAACTCTACAAGATGTAGTTCCAACGGCAATAATTTTATGACCTTCTCTTTTTGCTTTATTTATTTTTTCTGCTTCTTCTTTTTTTATATAAAAATGCTCAGAATGCATATTATGATCTTCAATATTCTCAACTTTTACCGGTCTAAAAGTTCCTATTCCTACATGTAATGTTACATTGGCAATTTCAATACCTTTTTGCTTTATTTTTTCTAGAAGTTCTTCTGAAAAATGTAAACCTGCAGTTGGAGCTGCAGCAGAACCATCATATTTAGCATAAACAGTTTGATATTTCTCTTTTTCTTTTAAACTTTCTTTTATATATGGTGGAAGTGGCATTACACCTATCTTATCTAGAATCTCATTAAATATTCCATTATATTCAAATTTTACTTTTCTATTACCACCTTCTAATATATCTAAAATTTCTGCTTTTAAAATTCCATCACCAAAGATTGCGGTGGTTCCTGGTTTTAATTTATTTCCAGGATGAACCATTACTTCCCAATAATCACCTTCTATTCTGTTTAAAAGAAGAAATTCTATTTTTGCTCCTGTATCCTTTTTTCCATACAATCTTGCAGGAATAACTTTTGTATTATTTATAACTAAACAATCTCCAGGATTTAAGTAATCTATTATATCTCTAAAAATTTTATCTTCTATTGTTTTAGAGCTTCTGTCTAAAATCATTAACCTTGCTTCATCTCTTTTATTATATGGATGTTGAGCTATAAGTTTTTCTGGTAAATCATATTTAAAATCTGAAACTTTCATAAATTTCCTTTCTGTTTTTACAAATATTATAATATTTTTTAACTTAACATTTTAAAATATATTTTTATTACTTCTTTATATAAATCTTCCATCGTTTTTTGAAAATTATCAATAACAAAATCTGCTTTTTCTTCAAAGAAATCATTTTCTAATTGTATATTTAATCTCTTTTGAGCATCTGTTAACTCAAGTTCGTCACGTTTTATTATTCTTTGTACTTGTTCCTTTTTTTCAGAAATTACAGCTAAAACTTTATCGAAATGATTTTCTAAACCATTTTCGTATAAAATTGGAATATCAATAACAATTAATTTTTTATCAGAATTATCCAAAATTATTTTATCAATTTTTGGTAATATATTTCTTTTAGTAATTCTATTTAATTCCATTTTCGCATCAACACTTTCAAAGATGATACTTGATAATTTTTTTCTATTTAATTCTCCGGATTCATTTAATATATATTTTCCAAAAGATAAAATTAATTCATTTAAATATTTATCATCATTTTCAGCCATATCTTTTGCTAACTCATCTGTATTTATCAAAAAAGTATCATCTAATCTTAAAAATAATTTTGATATTGTAGTTTTACCACTACCTGAACTACCTGTTACAGCTAAAGTTTTCAATTTTCCCTCCTTAATTTCAGTGTTTTTATTGCAGAAGTAGCTAAATAATCACATCTATTATTAAATTTATTATCACTATGACCTTTTACTTTTATAAAATTTACTTTATGTTTTTTTGTAAGTAAATATAATTCTTCCCACAATTCTTTATTTTTAACGGGTGCTTTTGATGCTGTTTTCCAATTGTTGTTTTTCCAATTATATATCCAACCTTGTAAAAAACCATTTACTACATAACTACTATCACTATATAAATCTACTTCACATTCAAATTTTAACAATTTTAAAGCTTCAATTACTGCAGTAAGCTCCATAATATTATTTGTAGTATTGTTTTTTGCACCAGATATTTCTTTTTTATTTTCTTCAAACATCAATATAGCGCCCCATCCTCCAGGACCAGGATTTCCAGAACAAGCTCCATCTGTATAAATTATTACTTTCTTCATAAATACAAATTCCTTTATTTACAAATTAATTGAATTTTTTTTTAGTTTATGATATTATATCATAAATAAAAAACTAATACAATAAGGAGGATGATTATTTTGGCTGGTACCCTTGCTGTCATTGGAGAATTTAATCCGTTTCATAATGGGCATTTTTATCATTTAACTAAAGCAAAAAAATTAACAAAACCAGATTTCACAATAGCCATAATTAGTGGAAATTTTGTTCAAAGGGGTGATACTGCTATTTTAGATAAATGGACAAGAGCTGAAATAGCAATTAGAAATGGATTTGATTTAGTAATAGAATTACCTACTATATATTCTGTTTCTAGTGCAGAAAATTTTGCTGATGGTGCAATAAAAATACTAAATTCTCTAGGTTTCGTCGATTATTTAGTTTTTGGAAGTGAAATTCGGAGACATTGATCCAATTAACAGTGTTGCAAATGTACTTTATAAAGAGCCAAAAGAATTATCTAATTTAATAAATCGACAAATTCACTCAGGTTTATCATATCCTAAAGCTAGAGAATTAGCATTAAATTTATATTTTGGAAGTTCTAATTTATATACAAACATTTTAAATGAACCAAATAATATTTTAGGTGTTGAATATGTAAAAGCTATAAAAAAATATAAATCTGATATTACTCCTTTAACTTTTAAAAGAAAAAATTCTGCATATCATAGTAAAACAATATCTTTTGGTATTGCTAGTGCTACTGCTATTAGAGAATTTTTAAATGATAAAGAAAAATTAAAAGAAGTTATGCCTAAATCTAGTTATGATATTTTAAGAAAAAAAATGAGAGCTGGTGAATATGTAAAAAATTTATCTGCTTTTGAAAAAGAAATTATTTATATATTAAGGAGAATGACTATTTCTGAAATTGCAAATTTAGCAGAAGTAACAGAAGGTTTAGAAAATAGAATAAAATCTGCAGTTAATACTGCACAAAATTTAAATGATTTAATTTCTAAAATAAAATCTAAAAGATTTACTCAAACTAGAATACAAAGAATCTTAGTATATGCTCTTCTTAATATTACAAAAAAAGATATTCAAATATCTCAAAAAACTACTCCTTATATTAGAATACTTGGATTTAATGAATATGGAAAAAGAATAATTTCTACAATTGCAAAAAATAATTCAAAAGCAAAACTTATTATATCTTTTAAAAAATTTGTTGAATCTAATAATGATTCTAATTTAAATACTCTAATTTCTAAGGATATTTTAGCAACTAATGTTTATACATTAGGTTACAAAAAAAATGGCGAAGCAAATTTAGATTATACTCATAAAATTATTGAAGTTAAAGATACATAAAAATGGACGATTTTAAATCGCCCATTTTTATTGTAAAAACTTATATTACTATTTTAATGCACATTGAAGACTTAAAATAAGTTCATATTTTAATTAAAATTGTACTATTTTTTCCCATGGTAGATCTTTTTTTCCAAAATGCCCATAATTTGTTGTCTTTTTATATATAGGATTTCTCAAATTTAATTTATTAATAATTCCTCTTGGAGTTAAATCAAATTTTTTTTCTATTTTCTCTACTATTTCTTCTTCTGGTATTGAATTGGTTCCAAATGTATCTACATATATAGATACAGGTTTTGCAACACCTATAGCATAAGAAAATTGTATCTCACATTTTTGAGCATATCCATTTGCAACAACATTTTTTGCAATATATCTTGCCATATATGCTGCCGATCTATCTACTTTAGTTGGATCTTTGCCTGAAAAAGCACCTCCTCCATGACGACTATATCCACCATAGGTATCAATTATTATTTTTCTACCTGTTAATCCACTATCTCCAAGTGGACCTCCTATTACAAAACGACCAGTTGGATTTATGTAATATTTAGTATTATCATCTAATAAATTATTTGGTATTACTGCTTTTATTACTTTTTCCATTACATCTGATTTTAAAATATCTAATGAAATTCCTTCTAAATGTTGTGTAGAAACAACAATGGTATCTACTCTCACCGGTTTATCTTCTTCATATTCCACAGTTACCTGAGTTTTTCCATCTGGTCTTAAGTATGAAATTTCCCCATTTTTTCGCACATCTGTTAATCTTTTTGACAATTTATGTGCTAAATATATTGGCATTGGCAAAAATGTATCTGTTTCATTAGTTGCAAAGCCAAACATAATTCCTTGATCTCCAGCTCCTTCTGAATCTACAATATTCCCTTCTTTATCTTCTAAAGAATTGTCTACACCTAATGCAATATCTGGAGATTGTTTACTTAAATTTAATGTTATTATGCATGTTCTATAGTCTAAATCTGTTTTTTCATTATCATATCCCACTTCTCTTATTGCATTTCTTACCACTTTTTCAATATCGATATTGGCAGATGATGATATTTCTCCTGTTATAAATATTTGATTTTTTCCTGCAACAGTTTCACATGCTACTCTCGAATATGGATCCTTTTCAAAATAAGCATCTAAAATACTATCTGATATAAAATCACACAACTTATCAGGATGTCCCTCTGTTACACTTTCTGACGTAAATAATTTTTTCATTTTTTTCTCCTTTTCTTTTTAAATTATATATATGCATCATAACAAAAAAAGCTTTGTAAAATACAAAGCTTCAAATAACATTTTCTAATTATCATTCAAAGCTTTTTAGCCTTGTCGGTATTAGCACCTAAATCAAATAGGTTGCTGTGGAGTCATAAAGCCGATTCTCTCGTCCACTCTTGATAACATATATATTAAATTTATAATAAACTCATTTCTATTTTTTGTCAATACCTAAATAATTTATTACCACAATTTTTACAAAATTTTGAATCTGAATCATTTGATTCTCCACAAATATCACATATAATTTTTTCTTTAGCAAGATTTTTTTTAAAAGTATTAAAATCAATACTACTATTTTCTATATAATTTTTTTTCATGGAATTAGAATTGTTTATATTTTCTTCAATATTAGTATTATTATTTTTTTGAATTTCAGATTTATAGGATTGAATAAATCTTTTAATAAATACAAAAATAAAAATAATTACAGAACCAAATAATAATATATTTATAAAATAGAATAAAAACATATTATTTTCAGTGCCATTGCTACTATTATTCATATACTTTTGTACTATTGTATTATAATCTATAGAATTTAGATCCATTTTAATACCTCTTCTTTTTTATAAAATATTATTGTGTTATTGTTTCTTCGGAATTTTCTACATTAGCTTCATTTGAACTATCTACTTGGCTATTTTCTACATTCTCTTGAGATGGTTCTTCTGTAGAAGGTTCTACTGAATTTTCATCACTAGATTGCTCATTTTCTTCTGAAGAATTATCTTCTGAGCTATCTTCTTGCAATGCAGAATAATCTGTTTCATCTTCTGTTTGGACATAATTTGATCTTATTACCCAAATTAAACCAATAACTAGTACTATTAAAACTACAAACATTAAAACAATTTCTAGTGTATTTTTTTTCATAATTTATTTCATTCCTTCCTTTTAACAATTATATTTTTAAGTTACTTTTATAAATCTTTATAATTATATATTAAATAACTTAAAATATCCTTAAGATATTTTTGTTATATAAATATCATAATCTCTTAAAATTTTTCTTACATACATATTCGTTTCTTTATATGGAATATTTTCATAATCAGTTCCATCATTTGAAATAATTCCATCTGAAATCCAAGTATCTACAGTTCCAAATCCTGCATTATAAGCTGCTAAAGCTAAAGATGTATTTCCATATTTTTCATATAAGTCTGAAAAATACTTTATACCAATTTTTATATTATCTTCTGGAGAAAATAAATCATACTCATTTAACTTCAATTCGTTAGCAACATCTTTCGCTGTAGAATCCATAATTTGCATAAGACCTTTTGCTCCAACTTTAGATGTTGCACTTGAATCAAAATTACTTTCATTTTTTATTATAGCATAAACTAATTTCTCATCTACTTGATATATTTCAGAATACTTTTCTACATATTCGGAATATTCTTTTTTATAAAAAATCTTAAGTTCTTGATTATAAATTAATTTTGTTAATATAATTATCAAAATTATTATAAAACATATCTTATGAAAAACTTTTTTTCTTTTTCTTTTCAAAACAAACTCCTTTATTTAGTTTGATACCAACTTTTTCCTGATTGTGCTTCAACTTTTAAAGGTACATCAAGAAAAACTGCATTTTCCATTTCTCTTACTAATATTTCTTTAACCTTTTCTTCTTCATCTAGCGGTGCTTCTACTAATAATTCATCATGTACTTGTAGTACAATTTTTGATTTAAGATTATTTTCTTTTAAAGCTTTATATACATTTATCATTGCTATTTTCATAATATCAGCTGCAGTTCCTTGAACAGGCGTATTCATAGCTACTCTTTCTCCAAATTTTCTAACCATATAATTATTAGATTTTAGTTCTGGAATATATCTTCTTCTATGATATATTGTTTCAACATATCCTTCGGATTTTGCTATTTCTACACAATCGTTCATGAAATCTTTTATTCCATGATATTTATCTAAATATTGATCTATATAATTTTTTGCTTCCTTCATATTAATTCCAGTTTGTTCAGCTAATCCAAATTCACTAATTCCATAAACTATCCCAAAATTTACTGCTTTTGCTTTACTTCTTAATTGTTTAGAAACTTTATCAACTGGAACATCAAATATTTGTGATGCACAAATAGTATGAATATCTTGATCTTCTTTAAAAGCTTTGCACATTATTTCATCTTTTGACATATGTGCTAAAACTCTTAATTCTACTTGTGAATAATCAGCATCAATTAATATATTTCCTGGTTCTGGTTTAAATACTTTTCTTAATCTTTTTCCTAAATCTGTTCTGGTAGGAATATTTTGAAGATTAGGTTCAGTACTACTAAGCCTTCCCGTTGAAGCTACTGTTTGATGAAAAAATGTATGAATTCTTCCTGTTTTTTCATTTATATATGGAATCATACCATCTACATAAGTAGAGTTTAATTTTGCGAGTTGCCTATATTCTAGAATTATTTTTATAATTGGATGCTCTGGTTTTAATTTTTCTAAAACATCACTATCTGTTGAATAACCTGTTTTGGTTTTCTTTATTACAGGTAATTTTAATTTTTCAAAAAGAATTTCACCTAGTTGCTTAGTAGAATTTATATTAAACTCTTGACCACTTAATTTATAAATATCTATTCTAAGCTCTTCCATTTTCTTCTTTAACTTTTCACCAAATTTTATAATTTCTGTTTCATCTACAAAAACTCCATCGTATTGCATATTTGCTAAAACTATAGATGTTGGCATTTCAATATTTACATATAAATCATATAAATTTACTAATTTTAATTCTTCTTCTAATTTTCCAAAAAGTTTAAATATTAAATAAGCATCAATTTCAACTTCATAATTACTTTTATTTTCAACATTCTCATCAAATAAACTAGTTTGATTATTTTCTTCTTCAAATTTTGATAAGTAATCATTTTTTTCTATATCTAAATATTCTTTTGCCAAAACATCTAAAGAATATTGATTTGTATCTGAATTTAATAAATAACCAGCAATTCTAACATCTCTTAATAAATTTTTACTTTCTATTCCATTTTCTTTTAAAGCAATATAATCAATTTTTGTTTTATATCCTATTTTTAGTATATTCTCATTTTCAAAAACTGATTTAATAAATTCTTTTGATTTTTCAAAATTAAATGTATATACAGTGTTATCACTTTCTCTATAAATACTTATACCTTTTATTTTTTTCTTAACAATTGAGGTTTCAGATTCTATAAAATCAAAATTATAAGCTAAAATATCTTTTATGCCTTCAAAGAAATTTTTAGTTTCCTCAATATCTGTAATATATTGTGTATTAAAAATTTCTTTCACTTCTTTTGATACAACTTCTTCATCTAATTTAAATCTTTCTATAAACCTATTAAATCTAAGTTCTCTAAATATCTCCAATACTTCAGATTTATTCCATTCTTCAACTAAAAATTCTTTTAGATCTTTATCTATTGGTGCATTTACATCTATTCTACCTAGCTCTCTTGAAAGAATTGCCATATCTTTTCCATTTATGATTTTTTCTCTAGTTTTTCCTTTTATAGATTCAGCTTTTCCTTCTTCAATTTGTTTATATAAATTTTCTATATTTTCATATTCTTTTATTAAATTTAAAGCTGTTTTTTCACCTATTCCAGCTACTCCTGGAATATTATCAGATGGATCTCCCATTAAACCTTTTACATCAATTAATTGAGAAGGTTTTACTCCATAAGTTTCAATAACTTTATTTTGATCAAAATCGTCTTCTTCTGTTTTTCCTTGTTTCGTTCTTGGAATTCTTATAATAGTTTTTTTAGTAGCAAGCTGGAATGAATCTCTATCTCCAGTTAAAAGATATACTTCTAAATTATTTTTTTCTCCAAATCTAGATAATGTACCTAAAATATCATCAGCTTCATAGCCTGCTTTTTCTATTATTTTTATATTCATTGCAGTTAAAACTTTTTTTATTATAGGCATCTGACTAGCAAGTTCATCTGGCATTCCTTTTCTAGTGCCTTTATATTCTTTATACATTTCATGTCTTTTAGTTGGTGCTTTAACATCAAATGCAACTACTAAATATTTTGGGTTTAAATCTTCAGTTATTTTAAACATTATACTAAGAAAACCATATACAGCATTTGTATAAGTACCATCTGAAGTTTGAAGCATTTTACTTCCCATTATTCCATAAAAAGCTCTATTTAAAATACTATTTCCATCTATAACAATTAATCTATCCAAAATGACCTCCAAAAAATATGTTATTTGATTTTATATTAATATAACTAAAAAAACATCATTTTACAAGTATTTTTTACATTTTAAAACACTTGTATACGAAAAAATTTTTTTATACTTAAATTTATTAATTATTTTTTTATATCTTTTATTTCTTTAAATCTTTTGAGCAATAATACATATCAATACAATGTAAATCTCCATCTATAATTTCTTTATCATAATTATCTATAAAGAAATTTTTAATTGTCTTTTCATATTTATCAAATCCCTGTTTTACATAGAATGGTATATTGTTTTCTGTGGTTCCAACTAACATTTTTTTATATCTTTGTTTATAATTATCTGATAAATATTTTATCATTTTTTTGCTATATCCTTTTCCTCTAAATTCTTCTTTTGTAACTATATTTTTTAATTCTACTGTATCATTATCTAATTTTGTTACTACTGCTATGCATGCTACATCATCTTTATATCTTAAAACAAATAAATCTCCGTCTTTTAAATACTTCTCTATCATCTTTTCACTTGGATCTGCTTCAAGCAATAAATCCATATATTGATTTTTGCCATTTTTTTCTTTATTAATTATAATATTTCTTTTAACTGGTAAAAACTCGAAATCTTTTGGTAAAGCTGGTTTGGTATTTTGGTTAGTTAAAAATGATGATTCCTCTCAACTCCTCGTATCTAACCATTTAAATTCGCGTACCCTGTCGTTCTTCATTAAAACAGTTATAATATCAA
>CANRGN010000034.1 GCA_947630235.1 uncultured Clostridia bacterium | reverse complement strand
ATATCATTTTTTATTTTATTTATTTCATCTTGTTTAGCTTGCTCTGCTGGAACATAATATCCTTTTGATTCAGCTAATTTAAATAATTCATATTGAAAACTTTCTGAAGTGTTTCTAATATTTTGAAGAGTTTGTCTTAAATTCATATTTGCAGCTTCTGTTATAACACCAGAATAAGTTTTTATATTACTTTTTGTTCCTTCTAAAATATCGTTAACCATATATTTTTCTTCCATAATATTCCTCCTTAATTAATTATTTAAAAACCATACTAATTTTTGTTTTGTATTTAAAGTATCTTGTGCAGCTTTATTAAATATTTGTTTTATTTGAGGATCAACAGCATAATCTGCGTAATTTGTTAATTTTTGATATGATGTATCTTGATTATCAATTAAGTGTCTTAAATTTTGAAGTTCAACTTGATTTAGATTTGGCATAAAAAATTCTCCTTTCGTTTTTTATATAATAGAAAAGTTCTAAAAATTTTAAATTTAGCAGGTAGAACTTTACTATTATATAAAACCTGCTATAAATAATGCACACAATTAAAAAATTGGTGTACGAACAATTAAATTTAGATTTTGTAAATTTTATATTACATTATCTAAACTATTTTTCTTTATTATTTCATGTAAAAATTTTTTTATTCAAAAATTTTTTTCAAAAGAACGTATGAATCCAGAGGGACGTAGCAAATTCCGAAGGAAAAAAATTTTTTGTAAAAATGTTGTAAAAATGTATTGAAAAAAAAGTTAATTTAATATAAAATTTAGAAAACCAAAAGATGAGGTGTAAAGATATGTTTACAATAGTTACTTTATTTAAAAATATTGTAATTCATCTAAGGTCTGGGGCAAAATTTTTATTTGCTTTTATAATAGGATTGGCGATAATTGTTTTTGCTATTTTTTTAGTATATAAGCCAATGTATAGTGTTACTTTAGATGGAAAATTTATTGGATATACGGAAGATAAAAATGAATTGCAAACAAAAATCAACAAATATATGTCTGAAGGTAATAGCGATAATGTAGCATTTGTTGAAATTGAAACCTTACCTAAATATAGTATGTGTTTAATGAAAAAAAATACGAAGGATAAGAAGGAAGATATTTTTAATACAGTAATTGCTTCAGGAGTTTCTTATTACAAATATTATGCTGTATTAAATAAAGGTGAAGAAAAATATTATGTACCTACCTATGAAGAATGTGAAGCTGTAATAAATAGTTTAAAGGAAAAAGAAAGTAATAATATTGATGATATTACTTATACTATTAAATATGAAACAGAACTTAAAGAATTTGTTGATACTGGTACAATAGTTGCAAATTTATATGTAGAAAAGCCAAAACCTAAACCACAGCCAGTGGTTGTTGGAAATAGAGTTACTGCAACTGGTTCAGTTAATACATCTTTGAATGTAAATTATTCTTATGCAAATTTAGGTAGTGTATCTTTAATACAACCAGTTAGTGGAGTAATTTCTTCTAGGTTTGGAGCAAGAAGTTCAATTAGATCGTCTGCTCATACAGGATTAGATATTGCAACATCAAAAGGAACGCCAATAGCAGTTGCTGCTAGCGGAACAGTTACTTTTGCTGGATGGAAAGGTTCTTATGGAAATTTAATGGTAGTTACTCATGCTGATGGAGTTCAAACATATTATGCGCATTGTAATGCTCTTTATGTTACAGCAGGAACTTATGTTGAGCAGGGTCAAATAATTGGTGAAGTAGGCACAACAGGAAATTCTACAGGGCCACATTTACATTTAGAAGTTAGAGTTAATGGTGTAGCTTATAATCCTCAAAATTACCTATATAATTAAAAAAGTCGAGATTTTTATTTCTCGGCTTTTTTATTAGGTGTGCCAGGGTTCCAGAGGCTATAATATTTGTTTCCCATATAATTTTATTAAGTTATTTGGAATTAAACTAGCTGTTGCATATTCTAATAAAAGCATTTTTAAATCTAAATTTTTTTCTGTATTATTTTCATTATATATATAATAAAAATTATTATTAAAATAGAAAAGAGACTTACTAAATTGAGGTGAAAACTTTACTTTATTAAAAAATTCATAAAAATCATCAAAATTATTAAATTTAAAAGTATCATTATAATTAACTTTTTTTCTATTAATTTTTAATTTTTTTTGTTGAACGTTTTTCTCAATTTCTCTTCTTGAAATAGTAATTATAAAATTGGAATTATTTAAAACCAAGGTTTCTATTGCTATTTCATAATTAGAGGTTTTAAATCCCATTTCTTTTTCAGCAATATCTAAAACTGCTAAAAATAAATTTTGTGTTTGTTTAGAATTAGACATAAGACTATGAAAATTTATTTGTTTATTATCTAAATCTTCTTTAGAAAAAACAACTTGAATTTTATCAATTTCTATTTGCTCGATCTTCATAATAGTATCCTTTCAATAAAATATGTATATAATTTAATTATAATATTAAAACAAATAAAGTAAATGTAAATAAAAGGAAGTTAATTAAGTTAATATATTATATTAATTTACGGAATAAATATTTACAAAAATTCTAAAATAATCTTGAAAAAAATTATACATGAATATATAATATAGCCATAATTTTAAAATCCCTAAGAATTAAAATGTTTTATAAAATTGGAGGAAAATTATGGCTACAAAAGATAGAAGTTTTTGGATATTATTAGTATTTATTTTATCAGGTTTAGTAATAGGTGGGCTAATAGGCGAATTAGCTAGTAAATCTGGAGGATTAGGCTGGCTTGGATATTCACAAGAGTTTGGTTTAACTCAACCAGTTGCTTTAGATTTAAGTATTTTAAAAATCTCATTTGGATTTTCCGTAAAAATTAGTATTGCAAGTATTGTTGGAATTGGTATAGCATTACTTATATATAGAAAATTGTAATACATACGAAAAATAGGATTTATATAAATTAGATAAATAATATAATTATTTGTGTAATCCGTAATTTAACTTTATAAATTAAATTTAATTATCTTTATGAAATTTGGAAAGGATTTATGCAATGGGGAATAAAGGAAAATCTTCTGGAATATTAGGAAGTGTAATTGTTTTAGTATTACTTATTTTACTAATTTTCCTATCTAATGTAGATAATAATAAACTATCTTATTTAGAAAATATTGGTGCAAAAGTTACAACACCAGTTCAAAAAATTTTGTCAGATATATCAAATAAAATAAAAGGTAATTCTAGTTATTTTTCAAGTTTAGAAGTGCTAAAAAAAGAAAATGAAGAATTAAAAAATAAAAATAGTAAGTTAGAAACTGAACTTAGGGAATTAGAAGTACTTAAAGCAGAAAATAAAAATTTACAGGAATATATGAATCTTACAGAAAAGTATTCTGCTTATGAAGCAATACCTGCGTATGTAATTAATAAAGATATAAGCAATTACAGCAGTAATTTAGTAATAAATGTTGGCTCAAAAGATGGTATAGAAGAAGATATGACAGTTATTGCAGATAAAGGTTTAGTAGGCCATATTATTTCAGTAGAAGAAAAATCTTCAAAAGTTCAAGTAATAATAGATCCAGCAAGTACAGTAAGTTGTAATATAAGTACAGCAGAAGAAAGCATTATATGTAAGGGAACTCTTGATAATGATCAAATAATTAGAGCAACATATATTCCTACTGGAGCAGAACTTATAGTTGGCGACTCTATTCAAACTTCTGGTATAGGTGGAATATATCAAAAAGGAATTTTTGTAGGAACAATTAAAGAAATTATAACTACAAATAATTCTATAGATAGATATGCTATAGTAGAACCTGCAGTTGATTTTTCTAAAGTGAATACAGTATTAGTTATTAAAAAATAATAATCTATGGAGGAATTTTATTGTTTAAATGAAAAAGTTACTTATTTCAATAATATTATTTATAACTTTTTTAATTATATATTTTTTACAAGCAAATTTTTTCTCAAATTTTACAATTGCAGGAATCTCTCCAAATTTATTTATAATATTGGTTTTATTTATTGGATTATATGCAAATCAAACAATGGGAATAATTTTTGGTATAGTAATAGGCTTGTTTTTAGATTGTATTTATAGTAAAACTATAGGGCCATCAGCAATAATGTTATGTATTATAGGTTTTTTAGGAGCATATTTTGATAAAAATTTTTCAAAAGAAAATAAAATAACAATACTTTTTATGGTTGTGGGAACTACGGCTATATATGAATTTGGATTATATTCTATAAGATCAATAATATTGCAATATGATTTTGAAGTAATAGATTTTATTAGAATAGTATTAATTGAAATAGTATATAATAGTTTACTTACAATAATATTTTATCCTCTTATACAAAAAGCTGGATATACGATAGATAGAAATTTCAAAAGAAATAATTTACTTACTAGATATTTCTAAGGGGGGTGAATTAGCTGAAAAAAAAGAGTGAAACAGAAAAAACAAATTTTAGGTTTAATATTTTAACAGCATGTACATACTTAATAGGTATAGTAATATTAATCCAATTATTTAATATACAAATTGTAAATGGTGCAGAATATAGGCAAACTTCAAATACAAAACTAACTAGAGAATCTACAATAAAAGCAGTAAGAGGAAGTATATTAGATTCTTCTGGAAATGTTTTAGTATCTACGGATATGACATTTTCATTAGATATGTATAAAACAAAAGTTGAAGATAGTATACTTAATTCTTCAATTTCTCTTATGACAAATATTCTTCTTCAAAATGGAGATTCTTTTAATGATAATTTTCCAATAAATATAAATCCATTTGAATTTAAATTTGATTCTCCAGAAAAGTTAGCAAAATGGAAAGAAGATTATGAAATCCCTCAAACGGCATCTGCTGAGGAGGCTTTTTATATATTTAGAGATAAATATAAAATAGAAAGTGAAGATGTAGATGAAATAAGAAGAATTTTAGCAATTAGATATGAAATTTCAACACAAGGCTATTCTGCAACAAAATCTATCCAAATTGCTAAAGAAATATCTAGAAATAGTGCCGTTCAACTTCAAGAAAATGGTTCTAAACTTACAGGAGTAAATGTAGTAGTAGAACCTGTTAGAGTTTACCATACAGGTAGTTTAGCATCCCATATATTAGGATATATGGGAAAAATATCTGAAGCTAACAAAAAAGAATTTAAAGAAAATGGCGATGATTATAAATATGATAATAATGCAAAAGTAGGCCAATCTGGAATTGAGAAGGTATTTGAAGAGTATTTAAGAGGTACCAATGGTGAAAAGCAAATAGATATGGATGTTGAAGGATCTATTACTGGTGAATATACATCTAAAGAAGCAATAGGAGGCGCTAATATAGTTTTAACAATAGATGCAAATCTTCAAAGAGTTACGGAGCAAGCTTTAGTTGCAAATATAGAAAAAATTAGATCAGGTGGATTTAATGGAAATGCTTATGATGCAAAAGGAGGAGTTGCAGTTGTAACAAATGTTAAAACTGGAGAAATACTAGCAATGGCTAGTTATCCGGATTATGAACCAGCTGTATTTTATAATGGAATTTCTCAAGCTAAACTTGAAGAATACAATCAAAAAGGAATATGGACAAATAAAGCAATTCAAAGTGCTTATGCACCAGGATCTACATTTAAAATGGTAACAGCTATAGCAGGCTTGCAAGAAGGAAAAATAACAACTAAAGAAACTATAAATGATACGGGAATTTATCCTAGAGCCCATAAACCACATTGTTGGTATTATGATTCATATCATACAGGCCATGGTCCACTTAATGTATCTGGTGCTATACAAAAATCTTGTAATTATTTTTTCTATGAAGTGGGCTATAGATTAGGAATAGATACATTATACAAATATACAGATTTTTTCGGATTAGGAAAGAAAACAGGAATAGAACTTTCTGGTGAAAAAGCTGGAACAGTTGCTAAAAAAAGTATTACTGAAGAAAAAGGTCAACCATGGACTGTTGGTGATACTATAGTTGCATCAATTGGTCAAGGTTACAATAATTTTACACCAGTGCAAATGGCAAAGTATATTTCAATTTTAGTAAATGGAGGCAATCCAATAGATTTAACACTTATAAAAAGTGTAGTACAATCAAATGGAGTAGCAGTACCAAAAACTACAATAGAAGAATTTGTCAATAATAAACTAGGCATAAATAATGAAAACACAAACGAAGATATTCAATTAAATCCAGATGCAGTTAATGCTGTATTAGAAGGTATGTTATCTGTTACAGATGATGTAGGAGGAACAGCACATAGTGTATTTGAAAACTTCAATATAGAAGTTGGAGGAAAAACTGGTTCCGCAGAAACAAATACAACTGATGTTAATGCATGGTTTGTTGGTTTTGCTCCTTTTAATGATCCAGAAATTGCAGTAGTGGTTTTAGTTGAAAATGGTGGACATGGATATTATACAGCAGAAGTTGTAAGGGAAATCATAGGAGAGTACTTTGGAATGAATGTTGAGCAAATTACTGAAGATATGTCTACTTCTTCTGAAATGGAGTCGTTTAGATAAAGAAGGAGGAAAAAAGGATGTTAAATAACATTAAGATTAGTCAAACTCTTCGAGAAATAGTATTAAATGTAAATGTTGTAGCAACATTACCAGAAATACTAGAAGAGCTTGATGTAAAAATACCAAAGCTAAAAAGTTTTTATAAAACTTCAAAATTACCAATGAAAATAACAGGAAAATTATTTACTGAAACAGAAATGCAAAAGATAACAGATAGAATTAATAAAGAAATTGAAGTTTTAATTAATTTTGATGATCCTTCTGATTTATTAGGGCTACATGCTATAAAGAAAACTTTTGAAACAGACACAGAAATTTCAGAAACAAAATATATTCAAAATTCTATTAGATCAGGTCAAAAAGAAGAATATTCAGGTAGTTTAGTAATAATGGGTGATGTTAATTTTGGAGCTGAAGTTATAGCAGGAGGAAATATAGCAGTATTAGGAATTCTTAGGGGAGTAGCTCATGCTGGTGCGAACCGGAAATATAAAAGCAATAATTTCTGCTAGCAGTATGGATGTTACTCAAGTTAGAATAGGAAATTTAGTAAGAGAAATAGGGGAAAAAATAGATAAAACTTCAATATGTGAAATAGAAAATGGAAATATAGTTATAAAATAAAAAATGGCGATTAAAAATCGCCATTTTTAACATATTGGGACGTAAAAATTGTGTACTCAAATCTATAATTTTTAATATAATTATTTTAATAATAATACTAATATTAAAATCAATATAAAATCATCACTTTTTTCAAAAATAAGAAAAAGAATAATAGAGATGATTAGCAAATTATCTTTAGAAATTCCGAGTTGTTCAAAATAATTGAGAATACTGCTTGAGATTTTTTCTAAATTCAAATCCTCCATTATAGCCTCCTTATTCTTAAAAATATTATTATTTTCCTAAAATATCTTTATTTAAAACATCTAGAATGCTAATAATATTTACTATTTTTATATATTCCTCTAATTTATTTTGTTTTTCCTTACTTAAAAATGGTTTAAGAGCATGGAGAAGACTACTTCGTGGATTATTGTTATTATTTAGTTTTTCACTAATTTGTTTAAATTTTAATATAGTATTTATATCAATATTTAAGCCACCTTCTGTATTTGAACTTTCTTCAGATGTATTATCTTTATTATTTATGCTTTCATCAATATAATCATCTAAATTTATATTTTTTTCCTTTAAAATATCAGAAAATTTATTTATTACATTTGAAATGTCATTCTCCTCCAAAATCTCACCACCTCAAATTTATTTATATTTATAAAATTTTACTTCCCTTGTTTTGGAATTTGACCATTATTATTATTTAAAATTTGTTGAGCAATTTTTAAATTTTTTTCAAGTTCTGCTTTATCCATTTTTGCTAGCTTTGCAAGCATTTGGTTTAAATCTAAATTATCCATAGAACCCTCCTTTAAATATATAAAACTCAAAATCTCTAATAAATCTTTAACTATAATATTATATGCATAATTACGGAAATAAATGAATATTAAAAATACAATATCTTAGAAAAAACAATAAAAATTGATGATTGATAATATTCTATATTATTATTTTATTTAATTTTAAATAAAATAATATCTCTATTTTCTTGTAATTTAATTTTTTATTTTAGAAAAAAATTCTTTTTCCGTAGATAAAAAAATGTTACAAAAAATGTACTGAACATAATAAGTAAACTAATTTACAAAAAACTACACTAATTAGACAAAAAACGACACAGAGAAGTTTAAAAAAGTGAAAAAACTTATTCAAAAGGGTTGAAAAAGTTTACATAAGGGTTTATAATATTAGTTGTATGAGACTATTTTTTGAGTGATTTTTTTGAAATAAAAAATGTAATCAAAATTTTATATTTTAATGTACTAAAATTTCTAAATTGAAAAGCCGTAAATTCATTTAGAAATTAAGCCTTATTTAGCAAGAATTTGGGTTCTTGACTATTATAGTAAAACCGCTAAAATATATATTAGAAAAAATATAAAAGAGTTTGTATAGGAGGATGTGAGATGCTGATAAAAAGTGTCATCAAAAGGCTTGTGGCATTTTTCTTAGTATTTACACTTACTTTTGCAAATTTTGCATTAGTAACCACATCTTATGCGTCTAATTTGATAACTTCAGTGTTTTCTGGTAGCTCTAACACTGGAGGTGATAATGTTATTTTTGATGCATATTTTGAAGATGATATTAAATCTTATTCGGGTAACAGTGCTTTAAATGCAGAAAGTGTAAATTTAAAACTAGATCTGGCGGTAGA
The DNA here is from genome assembly GCA_947630235.1 of uncultured Clostridia bacterium. Taxonomy (GTDB): domain Bacteria; phylum Bacillota; class Clostridia; order TANB77; family CAG-508; genus Scatovivens. The sequence goes on along the minus strand of CANRGN010000034.1, from coordinate 16,863 downwards.
AGAATCTGGTTATTTGAAAAATGCTCAAATTGCAATTAAAGAAAGCAATGAGAATATGGGCTTAAACTTTAAGATTGCAAGTGAGCTTGATGATGTTAATTACGAATTTTTGAAGAGCTTTGAAAACAATGTATTAACGTTAAAACAAATACCTAGCAATTCACAAATAGATTTACAATTACCTCTGGTGTATGAAAACGAAGATTTTATTAGATTAGATAAGCTAAATAAAACCTTCGATGTTGTGCTTATGGGAATATATGTAAATGATAAAGGAAAAGAATTGCAAGTAAATAAAAAAGTAACGTTAAAACTTGCTTGGAAAGATAATAGAGAAATTAAAATTTCAAGTGAAGTTACGAAGTTTGTATCAATAGAGAGTGGAGCAATACTTCAAACTTTAGTTAGAGTTGATTCTGAAGCTAAAGCTTCAGGAGCAGTAAAATCAACTAATTTACAAATAGAAGTACCTAGAATAAAAGGAGCTACTGTAGAAAATGTAGAAGTAACTGCTAAATCTACAAAAGGTACTAATGGTAAATCTGCTAATAATGTAGAATTTACTGAAAATAATTGGAAATATAAAGATGGAATAATTTCAATAAATGTTGAAAATAAGCCAGAGAAAGATGATTTATATTATAGTAAATCAGGGGCAGATGAATACTTAATTACATATATAATTAAAAATTTATCTTCAATGCAAATTGCAGCATGTTCTAATGTAAAAGCGATAGTTACTACATTTGGAGAAAAAGATATAAAAAATATTGCAGAAGAAAAATTTGATTATGTAATTTCAGATAAAAAAGCAGATCTGGTAACATATGAAATGCAAAGTGACATTAAAAATATTTCAAAGAGTTATATGTATTATAACTATTTAAAAGAAAATGATAATTTAGATGAAATAGAATTTAATTATAATGAAGGTTTAAATATTTCTAATTATAATTCAGTAGAAGAAATAGACATTGAAGATTCTACAAATAATTATAAAGATAAATCGGAAAATCTTATTGAATTAAAAGATGTATATTATAAGAAGATTTCTATTCCAAAAGAAATATTTAATAAAATTCTTGGTGAAGATGGAAATATTCAAATTCTAAAGTTAAATGGAGCTGAAATTGGTAAAATTGATAAAGAATCTAAAATAGAAGATGATAATTATGTATACTATTTTAAATCATCTATAATAGATAAAGTTAAAGTAAAAATAAATAATCCAATTTCTAATGGAAATTTAATATTAGATATAGTAAAATCTCAAACAAAATCTAATTATGAAAAAGAAGTATATAAATCATTCGATTCTATGATATTTAGTTCTTCTTTAAAAACAAAATATAAAAATAATCAAAATTTAGTAGAAGATGAAGTTAAAAATATAGAATTTAAATTAGATGATACTCAAACTAAACCAGAACTGGTTTTATCAAATGATAATATTTCAATATATGATAAAACAGATATTGAAATGAAAATAAAGTTAAATAATGAAAATATACAATCAGATATATATGGAAATTCAATATTTGAAATTAAGCTTCCAAAATATATAGAAGATGTAGAAATAAAAGATTACAACATAGCATATAGTAAAGGATTGGTACTAAAAAATGTAGAAAAAGTATTAGGTGATCAAGTAATAATAAGAGCTACACTCGAGGGGATTCAAAATTCTTTAAGCCCTGGAAAAATAACTGGAGGAACTAATATAATAATAAATGCTACATTAAAATTAAAAAAAGAACCAATTCCAAAAATTGAAGATGAAGTAATATTTACTTATACAAATAATGAAGCTACAAATTATTTTAATAATGGAATACAAACTCAGAAAATCACGTATTTATCTCCAACAGGAGTAATATCAATAAATAGTTTAAAAAATTATAAAGATTCGGAAAATTTAATTTCAATAAATGAAGGAACAAAAAAAGCTACCATAGCTACCTATTCAAATTCTATAAATCCTACAATGGAAATTATAGTAATGAATAATAATACTAATAAAATCTCAAACATTAGTATTTTAGGTAGAGTTCCTGTTACTGGTACAAAAGATATAATAAATAATGAATTATTGAAAACAACGATAGATGCTAATATAAGTTCAAAAATAATTTCAGACGAAAATAATGGAGCTAATTTTAAAATATATTATTCACCAAATGGAGAAGCAACAACAGATTTAAATAATCCATTAAATGAATGGAATGAAAATTTAGATTTAAATTTGGTAAAATCCTTTTTAATTGTTCCAGAAGATGAAAATTATGAATTAGATGTATCTAAAATATTAAAATTTTCTTATGAATTTAATATACCTGATAATTTAGAATACAATAACGATTGTTATGGAACGTTTGCAACATACTATAAAACAAATGAAGATGATCAAAGCGAAGTTTCAATTCCAGATAAAATATATTTAACTACAGGAATAAAACCAGAACTCGAATTAGAAACTAGAATTGATTCAGGGCAAACGATTGCAGAGTCGGAAGAATTCACAATAACATCTAAGGTAACTAATAAAGGCGAGGAAGATATAGAAGAGGTATTATTAAAAATACCAATTCCAAATCAAACTACTAAGTCTTATAGTATAGTTTCAAATGATGATATTTTAGTTAGTAATGAGGGAAACAATGAAATATATAAAATTCCAAAAATAGAAAAAGGAAATAGCATAGAAGTTTCATTAAAAGTTAAAGTTAATTCGTTAGTTTCTGAAGAGATTTCTAATATAACTTCTAGTATTACAGCTAAGAACTTACCAAAAGAAATAAATTCAGAAAATATAGAAATAAAGCTAGTTAAATCAAAACTAAAAATAGATATAGAAAATCCTTTAGAAAAAAATCAAATATCTATGAAGGAAGATACAGTTACAAGTTTTAAAGTTATAGTACAAAATATAACTGAAGATGATATATCAAATATAAAGGTAAAATTGCATATAGATGATAAATTCAAAATAATGAATCTTTTTGTAGCAGATCCACAAACAGAAGAAATAGAAGAATTTACTACTGTTAAAAGAGAAGATGGAGATGTAGTAATAAACTTTGATAAAATTGGTGGTATGAAACAAAAATATATAGCGGTAAATATTAAAGCTAAAGATTTATTAGAAGATTCATTATTAGAAAAATCATATATATATGCAAAGGCAGAAGGGGAAAATGTTGAAGAGATAAATTCAAGTTCTATTGAATATTCAATTGGAAAACCGAAAGTAACATTTTATCAAACAACAAATACTCCTACATATATAAATTCAACAGAAGAAGTAGAATATGATTTTATAATAAAAAATGAAGGAACATATTCAACTGGAACTTTTAAATTCGAGTGTTTAATACCAGAAAATTTATTTGTAAAAAAAATCAACATAAAATCTGGTAGCAATGAACGTAATGAAATAACATCTGAATTGGGAACAATTACACGAAATTTAGAAGTTAATGCTTCAGATCAATTAGAAATAAAGATTTTATGTGAAATTGGTTCTAATCCTAATGATGAATATACAATAACAAATAAAGCAATATTAACTTCAGATATTTTTGGAAAAATAGAATCAAATGAAGTAAAACACAAAGTAAAAGATTGGAACGCAATATTAAGAGAATCATCTGAAGAAAAACTAAAAGAAATTGAAAAACAAAATGATAAGCTTAATAACGATGAAACTTTAAAAGGTAATGAAAATGAAGAATCAGAAGAAAATATTAAAACAACTGAATTGACTGGATATGTATGGCTAGATAATAATTCGAATGGAGCTAGAGATAAAAATGAAAAAACTTTAGCATCTACAAAAGTAAAATTATTAGAAGCCAATACAGGACAAATAGTAGATACAGTTACAACAGATTCAAACGGAAAATATACATTTAATGTAAAAAACAATGGCTATTATTTAGTATTTTTCGAATATGATTCTGAAAGATATATATTATCAGCATATCAAAAAGAAGGAATAGCGCAAAGTAATAATTCAGATGTAATTTCTACAAAGATTCAAGATGGTGATAAAACAGAACAGCGGAGCAATTACAGAAGTAATTACTTTATCTAAAGGTGCAAAATCAAATATAGATATGGGGTTGGTTTTAGCAAATAATTTTGATTTAGAATTAACAAATAAAGTTAATAAAGTTACTATAAAAAATCATAATAAAACTAAAGAATATCTATTTGATAATCAAAAAATTGCCAAAATAGATTTAGCGCCAAAAGATATTTCATCATCGATTGCAACTATTGAATATACAATAACAGTTAAAAACAAAGGTGATGTAGAGGGATATGCAAGGAAAATTGTAGATTATATACCAGAAGATTTAACTTTTAATAAAGATTTAAATCCAGATTGGTATATAGGTTCTGATGGAAATTTATATACTAAAGCATTAGCAAACGAAGCTATTGCTAAAGGACAAAGCAAAGAAGTGAAACTTATACTTACAAAGCAAATGACAGAAGATAATACTGGACTAATAAACAATACAGCAGAAATCGCAGAATATTATAATGAAAATGGTTTAGAAGATATAAATTCAAAACCACAAAACAAAGTAGAAAATGAAAACGATTTTCAAAATGCAAATGTTATTATTTCAGTTAGAACAGGTGGTGTATTTATATTTACATCAATAACATTTACAACAATTTTGTTAGGAGGAATAACCGTGTTTGTAATAATAAGTAAATTAAAAAATATAAAAAGAAAGGAAGGTGGTGTTTAGAATGAAAAGGAAAAAAGTTAGTATTTTATTAAAGATAGTTATAATAACTTTAATAATCATTTTAAGCACTATAGGAAACGTTAGAGCCGAAGATTTTAGTGGAGGCTTTGCTCCGAATGGAAGTAGTGGTATTGGTTCTAGCGGTATTGTTCAAGGTGACATAGATGGTGCTGGTGTTGGATTCACTACATTAGAATACAATAATACAGTATTATGTGATGAACCGGGAACTGAATTACAAGATAGCCATAAAAATGGACCTGAAGAAAAAGAATATTCAAGTAAGGATTCAGATTTTGCTACTTTATTTAAAGATGGAGAAAATACTCGTTCAAGATATATATATGAAGATGCATCATCTATGCAAGCAACATATGAAGAAGCTTGGATCTTAGCTCAAACACCTACAGGTGGTCCGATTTCTCACTGGTCTAGAGCATCTCAGAATGCTTGGTGGGGTCATGGTAGGGCACATGGTTCTTCAGGTTCAACAGCTTCAATATCAACAGCTTTAGGAGATTTAGATTTAGAAGATGTAAAATCTCCATATACAGCAATATATAATTTTAATAATATATTAGGAGCAGCTTCTAAAGATAAAGAAATAGAAGAATTAGAAAAATATAAATTAGAAAATACATTAAAAGATTTATATGGTGATGATTATAAAGATAAAATTGATCCTAATGATTTAAAAGAATTAGAAAAATTAGTAGAAGATAATAATATTACTAGTGATATATTTTTATATAGTACATTGGTTAATAATGAAGGAAGTTTTGATGATGAATTTATAGAACAATTAAAAGAAGATATATTTACACATTTTTCAACAAATTCTGAGGAACTTTATGGTTACCATATAGAAGATTTGAGTAAAGAAGAATTTGATAAAGGTATAGAAGAATATATTCATGGAATGGATTTTCAAGAATTTTCTGATAAATATATAGATAAAGATCTAAGAGATTTAAAAGGTGACTATAAATCAAAAATTTATGAAGGTATACCAAAAATAGATGATGATGGAAATGTAGAAATTTCAGAAAAAACTACTACTTCTTTTGATGAAGAAAATAGAGTTTGGTTAGTAGGACCTATTACAATCCAATATGCTAATTATGTTTCTAATGGATATAGATTTGCTGGAATTTCAGAATTACATTTAAATGCCAAATATAGAGATGGAAGTATAGCTCAACTAAATTATATTCCTGATGCTAATATGTCTGATTTAAATGGTAAAAAAAGTTCTTATACATTTTTAAGAGCTACTCCTAATGGTAGTGATTATAAATTTAGTAATGGAAACGAAAGCTATAACAAATTACCATCTAGTAGAACACCATTTTATATAGCAATAGGATATGATGAAAATTTAGAACAAGTTACAGATTTTGGGTTTACTCAAAAATATTTAGTAGTTGAAAATGCTACATATACATTATATGGTGATGGACATTATGTTAATTATAAGTTTGAAACTAATATAAGCAATCTTAAGGTTACTACAAATTATAATGTGACAACTGAGAATAGATTGGTTGATGAAGATGGTGATTTAAAAAGCAGTTCTCAAACTACTAATGTAAAGACAGAAGTTAATGATATAGGTGATGTTACTTTTCCTAAGTATGTTAAAAGTAAAGAGGAAGCTTTAAATCTTATTAAAGAAAAGTTTAATAGTGAGATAAATAAGAATAATTCAAGTAAATATAATACTAGTTGGAATTATTCTTCTTCTGGACCAGAAAAAGATGGCAAAGAAACACATTATGATACGAGGACAGTTTGTTCTAAGGGTGAACAAACAATTGATTTTGATTGGGAATGTATAGCTACTCCTAATGCAGTTCTAGGTCAAGCTCAAGATTTAGTTGAGGTTAATGATGTAAATATTTTATATAAAGAGGATAGTGCATCTATTTCAATTCCATGGACAACTGATATTATAATAGAAAAAGAAGTTGTAGAGAAGGATTCTGAAAATGCTATAGATACTGATCAAAAATTCTATTTTAATGTTTTTGTAAAAGGTATAGATGGTGAGGAAGATGAATTATTACAAGAAAGATTATCTTTTACAGCAAATGCTCCTACAAATGTAAGTATTCCTTCTTATGCAATAGCAAGAGGATATTACATAGTTGAGGTAGATGAACATGGAGTTTCTTATGAGGATTGGACTAATGGTATAGGAGATAGAAATTCATTATGGGCTGATTATACTCCTGAAAATAATGGTGTATATGAAGGTGTATATGACTCTAATAATAACGTTATACATATTAAAAATACAAAAATAGCTGAAAAATTTTCTACAATAGAAGTACAGAAAAAATATGCAAGAGGTTCATTTGATAGCAATGATGAGTTTTATTTTAAAATAGATATAGAACATAATGGTGATGATGATAAGCATTACAATATAAAAATAAAACCAACTCCTACTAGTGGTGAAACCTATGACTTAGTGGATGAAATTAGTGGTGTTAAAATTGGTTATTATTTAACTGCTAATTCAAAAGATGAAAAAGATACTATATATGCACGTTTAAGTAATTACCATTGGTATGATGATAATGATCCTATAATAAAAGTAATAGAAACAGATCAAAATGGTTATACATATGAAGAGTATGAAAAAAATCCAGAAGATGAAAAATTTAATGATTCTGTATGGAAAAATTATAAATTAGGTACAACTTCTAATACAGAAGGAATTTTACAAGATGATAAAGCTTATATATCAACTTTTGAAAATGAAGCTAGACCAATTTCAATAGATTTATCTTTATTAAAAGAAATTCCAAATAATGAAAATAATGAAAAAGCAAGTTTCTATGTAAGTATTGAAAGTCGTCAAAGAGATAATTTAGAAAATTTACAATTACTTACTTATTCAACATTAAATGTTGAAGCTAATAGTGGAACACCTGTAGATTATAATTATACAATTGATAATGTAAATAAAAATTATTATTATATGATTAATTTAACAGAGGTTCAAAATTCAAAATTTAATTGGACAGAATTTTTTGATAATGAAAATGATTATATAGAAAATCCTAATGAGGGAATTTCAGGATTTGCAAATGTAGCTAAAGATAATCTTGGAAAATGGGTAATATGCAAAGAAAATGGAAAAATTATTCGTGCTTCAATGATGTTTGATTCTATATCAGGTGCAAATAGAAAATTTGCAATAACTGCAACAAATACTCCTATAGAAGATAGCAAAATAACTGGATTTAGAGTACGTAAAGATATTTTACAATATAAAGAAAAACCAACTATAGATCCTGAAACAAATCCAGATGGATATGCAAGTGAAGTTTCTATGATTGAACAATTATATAACTCTCATCTAGAAAAAGAAGACGAATTTTATTTCCAAATTGGATATAGAGATGAAAATAATAATTTTATAAATGTAACAGATCTATGTTTTGATGAAGATCTTCTTGATAGAACTTATGATGATACTTATGGTTCAATGTTAAAACTTGGATATGATACTGAACTTGGAGAATACTTAGTAGATTCAAAAATAATAGATTGGAAAACTATTGATGAAGAATTTGCTGGAAATAAAAATCTTGAAATTATCGAGTTAGATCAATATTGTCAAACTGAAGAAGAATTTAATAATTTAAAAGATGATGAAAAACAAGAAGATTCTATTTGGAATTTGTATACAGAAAAATCTGATGAATTTAATAAAAATATTACATTAATTCCATTTGATGATAAAGCTGCTTTAGAATTAACAAAAATGAAAAATTCTCTTCCAACATTTGTAGTAAAGAACGTTAAAAGCTATGAAGGATCTATTACTTTATCAAAAGAAGTAATAGGAGAGTGGAATAAAGAAGATGTATTCTATTTTGTAATAGAACCTATAAATGGAAGTATGGATGATAAAGATGATATTTATTCTTACTTCAATAAAAATGATGTAGTAACAGTAGGAAATAAACAAGCAATTAAAATAACTAAAGAAAATTCAAAAGTTTCTACAAATAAAAATATAAAATGGACATCTAATGAGAAGAACCCACAATTTACTATTACTGAGGTAGACAAATATGGAACTAGATATCATGGTGATGATAAATCAATATATAAAGAGAATTCTATTTGGTTAAAATATGCTCCTAAAAATTATGGAACAATAACTGCTCAAATTCTTCCTCAAGATGATAATAGTTCAAACTGTGAATTTACTACTACTTTTGAAAATAAAAATATAGAAATTCATGATCAACACACATTAACTCTAAAAAAGAAAATAGATGGAGATGAAATTGACCCTGAAAATAATGATGTTTTCTATTTCAAAGTTTTCGAAGTAATGGATAATGGAAATGAAGAATTAGTAACAAAAGAATACTTTGAAGAAAATTCAGATAAAAATGGCTTCATAATACTTAGCAATAAAAAACAATCAGTAACTTCAAAAGAATTTGAAGGTGAACACTCATTTATAATTAAAGAATATGACAAAATAGATGGAATTGAATATTTAGAATATTTAAATGGAAATGCTGAAAGTGACTTCTGGGGTAAAAAATATACTCCATCTAATGGTACTGGTGTTTGGTATGTAAATATAGATGGACACTCAAAAGAAGTTGTTGTTGCAGAAGCTGATAATAAATCTGAGGGTGAAGAACCTGTATATGTAAATATGCAGCTTGTAAAAGCATTTGAAGATTTAAATGGTAAATTTACATCTGCACCTAAAGATTTCCCAGTTCAAGAAATATTATGTAATGTTTACTTAGATGGTTGTACTGGTGATACAGTTTTAGTTAATGATGAAGAAGTAAAAATTTCAAATGTAGCTAAGGAAGATCCTTATGCTAATGGATTTAAAAAATATGTACAAGTTAAAGTTAATATAGATGGTTCTTTCACAAATATTAAATACATTGAGATTGAAAAAGATTCTAAATTAAAATATAGAGTTGTAGAGTTAGATCAAAATGGACATTCTTACAATGACAGGGAAAAATTCCAAAAAGATACAATGTGGAATTATACTAAGCCAAATAAACAAGGAGAAGATGCTGAACCTGGTGTTTTTGAAGGTGAAGTAGTTTATGGAGAAGGAAAATCAGGAAAAGTACCTGGATTGATAAGAATATTAAATACAGTAAGAAAAGTAAATATTTCTTTAACAAAAACTGTTTATGATTCAAATGGAAATATATCACCAATTGCAGATGGAGAAAGATTCGTATTCGAAATAGTATATAATGGTGATGAAGCAAATAAAGAAACAGTTAATATAGAAAAAGGTAATGAAAAATATGAAAGAGAATTTCTTTTAAAATTTGATGAGGAATTAACATATAAAATTACTGAAACATCTGCTTATGTAGATGGAGATTATGATAATAATGTATTAGGTACAAAATTCATACCAGTAAATGGAAAAGATGTAATTGAAGGAACTGTAAAAGAAGGTACAGATGGAAATATTCCTTTAGAGGGTGAAAACTTAAGAACTCCTTATACATTCTTACCAATTGAAAAAATATTTGTTGATAAATCATCAAATATAGAAATTGATTATAATCAAGCATTTTACTTCAAAGTAAAATCTATTGATGGTAAAAATGATTATACAAATGTATTTAGTGATTTAGATGCTCAAATAGCTCATAATGGAAAAGTAATTGAAGTTAAAGCTAATGAATATAATGAATTTAAATACATTTCTGATGTAGTTAATTGGACAGCAGAAGATGATGCAATTGAAATTATAGAGGTTGATCAATATGGTCAAACTGAAGAAGAATTTAATAATTTAAAAGATGAAGAAAAACAAGAAGATTCTATTTGGAATAAATATATTGAATTAGATATTAAAAATTATAGATTACAGTTATATGATTCAGAAGAAGATGCAGTTTCTGCATGGAACGCTATGGAAATAGCAATGAATCCAGACATTGATTTACTTCCAGAAGAAGAAAATGCATTAATTGATTATTCAAAACATGAAAATGCTCAAAAATTACAAGGAACTATATCAATAGTTAAAAATGTAATTGGAGATGTAGATAAAACTGATAAATTCTACTTTACAATTGATCCTTTAAATATTGATAAAAATGATAAAGATGATTATTGGAATGTAGATATTGTAAAAACATATTTCAACAAAGAAAATATTACAACACTTAAAAATGGAAAATCAGCTGTAGTTGTAAAAGGTGGAGAGAAAGTTACTTCAAATATTATTGAATGGACTTCTGACCAACATCATCCACAATTCATTCTAACTGAGGTTGATCAATATGGAGAAAGATGGTATGGAGATGAAAGCAAAATTTCACATTCAGATTCAACATGGTATAAATATCAACCAACTAGAATAAATTTACAATCTACAATAACAGCTCAACTTATTGCATCAAATAATTATAATTTCGTATTTGAATTTAACAATGAAAGAAAAGATAGACATATTACAGTAACTAAAAAATCAGAAAATGACGAAGAAATTGACGGAGAATTCTATTTCAAAGTTACTGAAAACGGAAAAGATGTAACATCTGATTTATTTGATGTTGATGAAAAAGGATATTTAAAAATTGATAAATTCTACAATGAAATAACATCAAAAGATATATTTGGAAAACATACTTATAAAATAACAGAGTATGATGAAAATGAAATATCTTATGAGGATTACTTAAAAGGCTCAAAGAGTGATTTCTGGGGCATAAAATATGTTCCATCAAACTTAGATGCAAAAAATCCTGGAACTTGGACAGTAACTGTTAATTCAAAAAATCCAGATGTACAATTTAATGCTGTAAACTCTGAAGTTATAACAGGTTTAACTGTAAAGAAGGAAATAGCTAAAGAAACTTCAAAAGGTGATTATGAAGACGAAGAATTTGATGCTAAATTAATAGTTAAACCAAATACAAAATATTCAAGATTATTCATTAAAGATAGCGAATCAGGTAAATTTGTTGAATATGAAGATGGAAAAGATTATGACATAAAAGTAAGCGTAAACAAACCATATGTTTTAAAAGATTACATTACATGGATAGGTGAAGCTCCAATTTGGTATGTTATAGAAGATTTAAGTAATAAAGATGGATGGCTATTATCTGGATACAAAGTAAATGGTGCTGAAACAGTTTCAGATATTAATTTTGGAACATTGGTAGCAAAACCAGAAGAAAATGAAAATTCAATTGTTATAGTAAATGAAGCAATTGAAAAAGATACAATATTACAAATTGCTAAATCTTTATGTGATAAAGATGGAAATATAATTTCATTAAATCAAGACTCACCAGAATTCTATTTTGATATTTACTTAAAGAACTATTCAGATAATAACTATAATTACTATGATGATACTATTTATAGTGATCCAAAATATACTGGTGAAGAAAAAGAAATTACTCCAGTATCAGATATAACAGATGAAAATCAAGCTAGATATAAAGATGGTTATGAAGGTTATATTAGAGTAAAATTACAATTAAAATATAGAGAAGAGTATGGTTTTACTCCAATCTATACATTTGTAAATTTAAGAAATATTCAAGTTCAAGCAGGAAAAGATTTAGAATATAAAATTGTTGAAACAGACCAATATGGATATTCTTATGAAGACAAAGACAAATCACAAGAAGATTCAATTTGGAATGTAACAAAACCTGCAGATTCTTTTGAATATGGAGATGACGAAGGAGAATTAGTACCTATAACTGGTGTTTGGGAAGGTTCAATAAAACAAGATGAAATGAAAAGTGGCTTCTGCAAATCAATTTATGCTATGAATGAAATGAAAATTGCAAAAGTTAACTTTACAAAAATCTTAATAAATGAAGATTATAGTGAGGAATTAAAAGAAGATTTCCACTTTAAAGGAAGAATTAAAGCAGTAGATGAAGACGGAAATGAAAGAGTATTATTTGACAATTATGATAATGATAACTATATTATTATAAATAATGGTAACAAAGTATTTACAGAAGAATATGTTTTAGATTATGATGAAGTAACTTTAAAATATGAGTTCATGGAAGTTGATGATGCTGGTTATAATTATGAAAATAGAGCAGATACAACAAGTGAAAGTGGATTCTGGGATAGATATGAACCATTAAATGAAAATGGAATAGTTAGTGGTGAATTTAAAGTAGACGAGAAGTCAGATAACAAATATATTTTAAATTCTAATATAACTAACCTTGTTAAACAATTTACAATATTACCAATAGAAAAAACAATAAGTACAAATTCAGATATTATACTTGATGAAAATACAGCTTTCTATTTCAAAGTAACATCACAAGATGGAGAAACAGATTATACAGATTTATTTAGTGATGTTGATGCAAAAATTGAAGAAAACGGAAAAGTAATTGAAATTAAAGCTAATGGATCTAGTGATATCAAATATATTTCTGATATTGTTGAATGGACATCTAATGATTCTACAGTAAAAATAGTAGAGGTTGATCAATATGGTCAAACTCAAGATGTATTTAATAAATTAGAAGAAAAACAAGAAAATTCTAATTGGAATAAATTTAAAGAGTTATCTGAATCAAAAGAATATCAATTAACAATTTATGATTCAGAAGATAAAGCAATCGATGCTAGAAATGCTATGGAAACAGCTCTTAATGAAGATGTAGAATTAATCCCTGAAGTAGAAAATGCTTTAATTGAATATTATAAAGAAGATAACGCAAAAGTAATTAGAGGAAGTATTTCAATAAGCAAAAAAGTTGATGTAGTAGCAGATGAAAATGACGAATTCTACTTTACTATTGAACCAACAAAACCTTGTAAACAGGAAAAATTATGGAATGTAGATTGGGTTAAAACATTCTTTAACGAAGAAAAGACTGATACTAAAGGTGGAAAATCAGTAGTTGTAGTACCAGCAAATAAAGTAGTTACATCAAATACTATTGAATGGACATCAGATATATTAACACCTCAGTTTATGATTGTAGAGGTTGATCAATATGGAAAACCATGGCCAGGTTCAATTGATAAAATTGAAAATGAAGGCTCTAATTGGTATAAATATCAACCTAAATATGGAGATAATAGTATTTTTGGTCAACTTGTAGGTAATTTCAATTATGACTTTGAACATACTTTTGAAAATACAAAAAATAATAGAAAATTAACTTTAGTAAAATCTATTGAAAATGGAGATTTTGAAGGACCATATTACTTCAAATTAACAGAAGACGGAAAAGAAGTAAAAGACTTATTTGATGTAAATGATGATGGTTATATAGAAGTAAATGATCAAGAAGGAATTGTATCAAAAGATGTATATGGTGCTCATAAATATACATTAACAGAGTATGCTAAAGAAGGCGATAACTATGTTTCATATGATGAATTCTCTAAAGGAACAGCAAGCGATTTTTGGGAAAATAGATATATAGCTGATAATAATGGTGTTTGGAACATAGAATTAGATAAAGAAAATAAAAATGTTACATTTGAAGCTAAAAATACAGCATTAAACCCAACAGGAATAAAAATAACAAAAGATATTGACGATGAGTATAAAGATAAAGAATTTTATGCAGTTTATTCAATAATTATGAATAAATATACAGAAAAATTATTTATCAAAAATGATGAAACTGGTATATTTGAAGAAGTAGCTGGATACACTTCAGAACCAGTTACTGTAAGCAAATCAAATCCATATGAAAAAAATGATTTCGTTTCTTGGGTAGGAGATGCACCTATATTTGTAGTAGATGAAATTTTAGATTCATCAGGTTTTGATTTAAGCGGATATAGAGTAGGTCAAGCACAAATACTTGATAAATCAATAGGAAAAAATAATGCTAATATTCTTTATATATCTCAAGAAGAAAATGTTATAGAAATGGTAAATACTCATAAAAAAGAGGATTTAGATGTTTCTATACAGGTAAGTAAAACAATACTTAATGAAAAAGGAATACCAACTACTTTAGAGGAAGATTTACCAACAATTTACTTTAATGTATATTTGAAAAACTATAAAGGTGATGGTAAAGTTAAGTTAAATGGAGAAATTAAAGAGCTTCAAGATGTAGATGCAGAAGATTTAAATGGTGAAGGATATGAGAAATATATTCAAGTTCCTATCGAGTTTAAAGTTGATAATTCTACAGGAAGAACAAAACAACAAATAAGTGCATCAATAACTGATATAGAATTAGAAGAAGGTGCAACTATAGAATATAAAGTTGTAGAGGTTGATGAAAAAGGCAATACTTATGCAAATAGAACAGAAGATAGTGAATTATGGAATGTTTTAAAACCAACTGTATTCTCTAATGGAAAATGGGGAAATGTAGATGGTATTTGGACAGGAAAATTAAATAAATCAACTCCTGTATCAGATTCAGCTATAATTGATGCATACAACAAACTTGGTGAAATTGGAAATGCAACAGGAATAAGAATTACTAAAGATATAGAAAGTGATAATTTAAGTGAAGAAGAAAAAGCAAAAGAATTTACAGCAACTTATACAATAACAAAATCAGAAGGAACTACAAAATTACTTATTAAGAATAAAAAGACTGGTAATTTTGATGAAGTTCAACAATATAAAGATACAGTAAAAGTAAGTGTAAATAATCCATATATTAGAAATGATTTCATTGATTGGGAAGGAGAAGCTCCTACATTTAAAGTAAATGAAACTGAAGAGCCAGGCTATGCTATACGTGGATATAGAGTAGAAGAATCTGCAGAACCTGATATGAAGAATAATTCTATAGCAATTTCAATTGAAGGAGACAACTGGATTGAAATGGTAAATGCTCCAGATGCAACAGGAATAAAAATTACTAAAGCTATAGAAAGTGATGAATTAACTGAAGAAGATAAAGCAAAAGAATTTACAGCAAGTTATTCAATAACAAAATCAGAAGGAACTACAAAATTATTTATTAAGAATGAAAAGACTGGTAATTTTGATGAAATTAAAGAGAAAGCATATACAGATACAGCAAAAGTAAGTATAAATAATCCATATATTAGAGATAATTTCATTGACTGGGAAGGAGACGCTCCTATATTAAAAGTAGATGAAATTGCAGATCCAGACTTCGAATTAGCTGGATATAAAGTAAATGGAGAAGGAGATATTACTTTAAACAACTCTATAGAAATTTCATTTGAAGGACAAAACTGGATTGAAATGGTAAATAAACCAGTAATTCCAGAAAAAGGTTCAATTGTAGTTAGTAAATCAATTGTTGATTTACAAGGAAAATCAATAACTTTAAATAAAGACAATTTAAGTGAAATTAAAAAATATTTAGGATTAAAAGAAGATGATTCATTAGAATTTAAATTTAATGTATATTTGAAAAACTATAAAAATGATGTAGTTACATTAAATAAAAAATCTACAAATCTTCAAAAAGTAGATTCTAAAGATGCAAATGGAGAAGGATATGAAAAATATATTCCAGTTTCTATAAAATTCAATATAAATAAAGAAAAAGAAACAACAAATTCAATAGAAACAGCTACAATATCTGATATAGATTTACCAAATGATGGATCTATAGAATATAAGATTGTAGAGGTTGACGAAAAAGGAAATTCTTATGAAAATAGAACAAAAGACAGTAAATTATGGAAAATTACAAAACCAGGAAAATTCTCTAATGGAAAATGGGGAAGTTCAAAGGGTATTTGGAAAGGAAGTTTAAATACTGAAAATCCAACTTCAAAATCAGCTAAAGTTGATGCTTATAATACAATAAGAAAAATTAAAATAGTATTTGAAAAACTTGTAGATGGTACACCAATTCAAGATGATGAAACATTCTATTTTGATATAACTTATAGTGATTCTCATAAAGATAAAAATAAAACAAAATATGAAATTACAAAAAATATTCCAAAATATCAAGAAGAATTCATATTAAAACTTGATGAAAAATTACATTATGAAATCAAAGAGGTTGACGAAAAAGGAAAAACTTATGAAGAAAGTGATAAAAAATCAGAAATTTGGAGTAAGTTTAAACCAGCAGATGGAAAAGGTATAAAATCTGGTGATATTGAAAAAGAC
>CANRGN010000033.1 GCA_947630235.1 uncultured Clostridia bacterium | reverse complement strand
AAATTACTTCCTATTATATTTCCAATTGCCATATCTGATGAGCCATTTAATGATGATGTCGAACTTACAAATAATTCTGGCATCGAAGTTCCTATTGAAACTATTGTTAAGCCTATTATAATTTCTGGAATATGAAATTTTTGTGCAACATTGCTGCTACCTTCTACTAAAAAGTCAGCTCCTTTTATAAGTAGTCCAAATCCTATAATTATTAAAAATATTGATAATAACATCTCTTTTTTTCCTCCTTTATTTTTTTATAAATATAAAAAGAGACTTCGTCTGCAATTGATATTTGCAAACGAGTCTCATTATTTAAAATAAAGCCAGATATTACTATCAGTATGTTGACTTTATTACATAATTTACTATGCTAATTACTCCCTCATCTCTAAATGATTATATCTTATTTTTTTACTTTTACAAGTGTTTTTGAAAAAAAAAGAAATTGAGTAAAGCGATTCTTCAATTTCTTATGAAAAATTAGCCATTGCAAACTAATTTTGGTGCCGATGGTGGGACTCGAACCCACATGGTTTCCCGCAGCATTTTGAGTGCTGTGCGTATACCAATTTCGCCACATCGGCATATTAATTTAAAAAATACATTTAGTACTTGTTTATATTAACATATCTACATTTTTTTGTCCAGCAATTTTTTATTTTTTTTTTAATAATTTTGTAAAAAATGCCTATAATATTTATTGAGGTGTTATTATGAGCAAAAAAGATAAAAATAATCAAACAGATTGTGGAGAATTTATTCCAACATATTTTACATGGCAAACTTTAGATGGACAAAAAAAGAGAGCAGAAGAATTAAATAAAATTACCAAAAGTAAAAAGAAAAAATAAAATATAAGGGGCTGTAAAAAGTCCCCTATATTTTACTTTTAATTACCATTATTTTATTTTTATATGCTTTTATCTCAGACTTTAATGTTAAATTTTGATCTATATATAGTTTTTTTAATTCTTCTTTTTCTTCAATACTAAAATCTTTTATTAACTCTTGTAAATTTTCAAAATTTATTCCATTTAATATCAATTTTCTTTGAACTTCTGTAAATTTAGAAATTTTTGATATCTGATTATCAAACTCCATTTTAGTTTCATAATTTGTTTCTATAAAATTTTTATTTTCAGTTTTATCTACTTTTTTGGAAAAGATTTTTTTTAAAAAATTAAATATTTTATAAAAGATTCCTTCCTTTTTCACAATTAAGCTCTTATCTTCCATAATTCATACTCCATCACTAATCATCCATTATTCTTTCGTTTGTATTTTTATTTATATCATTATATAATTGTTTTGCTATATCTCTATCATCTTTTAATTTTTTGTTCATTAAAGCTAAATTTAAAATTTCATTTAATAAATTATTATGTTTTTCTTTATTATTTAATTTTGTAAATTTCTCTGAAATCATTCCAAATAAATCATTATCTCCTCTAATCGCATCAACTTCAAATTTACAATTTGGAAATTTTTTCGAAATAGTATAATTAAGAATTTGATTATCATATTGTACAAAATTATTAGTAACTAATATATGATTATCATCTTTTTTTACTAGTATATTTCCTGTATCTGCATTACATACTATTTCAGGGAATTTTTTATCATTAGAATTTTTTAAATAATCTAAAACTGTATCTAAAATTAATGCATTTACCAAAATCCCATTCGGATTTTCTGATATATTTAATTCAGAAATAAGTTGCTCATTGTTTTTAGATAAAATAGATGAAACTAAAGATAATATTTCATCATCTGATTTATCGGTTACATCTATAGTTGCAAAATTTGCCATAATTCTATTCAAATCATATCTACCACTATTTAAAATTAAACTAGATGTTACTTTATTATGATTTTTATGATTTACACTATGTTCTAATACTACCCCAAATATGTTTTTAGGAGAATTTATCTTCCAAGTAGTTGTTCCATTATCATTATATTCTACACAATTAGAATACTTATCATTTCTAACAATATCATTTTCTCCTCTTCCAATATAAGAATTTGCATACTCAGATAGAAATTCTTTATGTCCATCAAATAAATATACACTTTTGAATAGCTCTAATGCCTTAGAATAATCGTCAAACTCATCTATTTTCTTTTCTTCCATTATTATCTCCAATCGTCAAGTATTCACAATTATATTGTACAATTTTTTAGGCAATTTTTCTATACTTTTTATATTACTTTTTGATTACAAAAATTTAAATTATTTATGGAAATAAAAAAGCCTATTTTTATTTTATTTTCTCAAAATAAAAATAGACCCTTTAAATAAAATTTTTAATCTTTAAGCATATATACTATATACGAATCATTTTCATATATTCGCTCACAGTTATAATCTTCAAAGCTAATATCATATTGAACAGATTTATTTAATACAAAAAAATTACATTTATCATCTAGATATTTTTTCATGTACTCATTTACTTTTCCAACTTCATAATCCCAAACAAATCTTGAGTAATTTCCACTAGGAGATCTATTGTATTCAATTGATATTGTAGCATCATACTGCCTTACCCAAGGAACTACAGATATTGGAATCATAGCTTTTTTATTATCTTTTTCTTGTGCACTTATTGAAGCTATACAACTATAAATATCATCTGGAATTTTATAATAATTATTTACTTTTTGATAATTATTTTCTGTAAACATAAACTTTCCTGAAAATCCTATAATAACTATAATAAATATTGTTAAAATAACTTTACTAAAAAAGCCTTTTTTTTCGTTAACCATTTTAGTAAATAAATATGCCATAGTTGGAGCCAAAGGTAATATCCAAAAAAATCTCCAGTATACATATCCTTTATCTGTAAACGGCTTTACAAATTCAAATACAAATGGATTTATAACTATTAACATTAAAACTAGTGGTAAAAAAACTACTAAATTTTGTGCTTTTTTTTCATCTTTTTTTATAATAGCATAATTTATAGCTATAGCAACAAGAAATAAAACAAAATATGTATAATTTCCATAATAATCAGTAAATAATTTTATAATTCTTTCCATATTTTTAGATACTAAATCTATCATTTTATTGCTCCTTTCTTTATTGCATACATAATTGCATATAAAACATTAGGAGCACAACATATCAAACTTTTAAATCCAAGATTTACAAAAGATAATATAGCTTTTGTAAAATCTCCTTTCTTAGATTTTCTATTAAAATTTAATATTCTAAAACAATGAACAATAGTTAATCCGCCAAGCATTAAAGGTGCTAGTGCTAACCCCATAGTTGAAACCAAACAAGCAGACCACATTGTTATTAGTAAACAAATCCAATATGGTAATTTAGTATCTCCTTGAACAAAACTATCATAAATAACAATTAAAGATGGTATAATTAAATTTCCAAGAACAGCTTTTCCTTGCCATAGCCTTACTAAGGCGAACCTAAAATTACTATGAAAAGTTATATCTCCAAAAATATAAATTACATTTACAAAAAATAAGAAAAGTAAAGCATCTTTTTTGTTATCATTAAATAATTTCATACCTAACAAATAAAAATTTATATATATCAAAATTAATATCATTACCGAAAACGCAGTATGAGCTATCGCTGTAGGATGATAATCTGTAAACTTTGCAACAGCTGCTGTATATACAGGAAATGGAGAAAATACATATCTTACTGGAAAAGTACTATTTACAGTCCCTGTATCACTATAAACATATAATGTATTTGTTTGCAAAGATATAGTTGCCTTTGCAACAAAATTAGAATCATCCTCATCAATATGCATGTATTTAAATACTACAAAACATTGAATAAAAATAATTATAAAACAAGCTAAAGTAAGTAATTTAGGAGTATTTTTAATATTATTTTTTATATCAACAAAAACATTTTTAAATTCATTTCTATTTATTATAATGGAAATTATACATAAAAGAAAAATAATCTCAATACAAACATTATATAATGAATTAAAACTCTTATTTAAATATGTAAATGGTATAGTAAATAATTGAAATATAGCAAATTCTGTAAAATAACCTATTAATATAGAATAAAATAAGTTATTTTTCTCTTTTTTCATAAAATGAGTTATATTCATTCCTAGTAAAATTGGAATAAATATAAACCATAAAAAACATAAAAGAATTTTTGTCATGTGAATTTTTCCTTTCAAAAAATAAAATTAAATAAGCTTTTTATATTAAAACATAAAAAGCTTATTTAAGCAATATAAATTATATTAAAATTATCCAACAAATAATATAATATATCAATTATTATTATTTAATTATTTTTAAATCAATCATCCCTACTATACAAATCTCTTGTATAAACTTTATCTTTTACAGCATTTAATTCTATCTCTAATCTATTTGCTAATATTACATCAGATTCTTTTGAAAATTTCTTAAAATCATTTTCTACTCTACAATTTGCAAATGTTTCTTCTTTTAATGTTGGTTCATATATAATTATTTCTACATCTTCCTCTTTTAATCTTTCTATTATTTCTTGTATTGCACTTGCTCTAAAATTATCTGAATCCTTTTTCATTGTTAATCTATATATTCCAACTACTTCTGGATCTCTTCTCATTATCATTTCTGTTATATGCCTTTTTCTTGTTTTATTTGCTCTTACTATAGCCCTTATTAAATTTTGTGGTACATTTTCAAAATTTGCTAATAATTGTTTAGTATCTTTTGGTAAGCAATATCCTCCATATCCAAATGATGGATTATTATAATGATTTCCTATTCTTGGATCTAACCCTACTCCTTCTATAATATCTTTTGTATTTAATCCTTTTATTTCTGCATAAGTATCTAGCTCATTAAAATATGCTACTCTTAACGCTAAATATGTATTGGCAAATAACTTTACTGCCTCTGCTTCTGTTGGATCCATAAATTTTACTGTTATATCTTCTTTTAATGAACATTCTTTTAGTAAATTAGCAAATTTTTCTGCTCTTTCACTCTTTTCTCCTACTATTATTCTTGATGGATATAGATTATCATATAATGCCTTTCCTTCTCTTAAAAACTCTGGTGAGAAAATTATATTATCTATATTATATTTTTCTCTTATTGATTTTATAAATCCAACTGGTACTGTGGACTTCACCACCATTGTTGTTTCTATATTCATGCTTATTACTTTTTTTATTATATCCTCAACTGTTGATGTATCGAATGAATTTTTTACATCATCATAATTTGTTGGCGTACTTATTACTACAAATTCTGCTCCTTCAAATGCTTCTTTATAATCTAATGTAGCTTTTAAGTTTAAATCCTTAGTTGCAAAAAATTCTTCTATCTTTTCATCTCTTATTGGTGATATTCTTTTGTTTATCATTTCTACTTTTTCTGGTATTACATCTAATGCTACTACTTCATTCTTTTGACTTAACAATGTGGCTATTGATAAGCCTACATATCCTGTTCCGGCTACCGCTATTTTCATATTTAACACCTTCCTTGTATAAATATAATAAAAAAATACATTTTATAGATAAATATCTTTTTCATACTTTTATAAAAAAGAAAAATTTCAAATATATAAACAATCATATTTTTATTATAATTAATTATTTACATTATTGAAAATATTATCAAGCACATTCATAAGTTCTTCCTGCTTATTTTTTTCTACTTTAATTAATTTATCATAGATTACTTCTTTATTTTCAATTAAAAATTCTATATTATTATTTTTATCTTTATAGACATCTATTAAAAGTTCATTAAGATTATTATCTATTAATGTTTGGGATATTTTTATGTGTTTTTCTGTATCAACTAAAGCAATTGGTAATGCACCATATTTATATCCTAGTAAAATAGAATGCATTCTATTACTTATATTATATGTAGCTTTTCCATATATATTTTTTGCATCATCTAATGTAATTCTATTTTCTATAAATTCACAATCATAAACATCTTTAAAATTTTGATATGCTTTATCACAAAAAAATTTATCTTTTTCAACTTGATATATAAAATAAATTTTTATATTTCCATCGACTTTTTTATTTATTACTTCTAAAATTTCTGAACATTTCTTCAACATGCTTTCAATATAATAATTATTTTTTTCATCTAAAATTGATTCTCTTAAACTAATAGTAACAATATTATTATTGTTTAATTTTTTTGGTTTATCAATTAAATATATCCATGACATATCTGGACAAATTTTTGCTTTTTTTATTCCAATATTATGACATAAAGTTAAAGATTTTGTATCTCTAACATAATAATAATCAATAAATATACTTCTTATTTTCTCTGTTATTGCTAATGTATTCGAAATTGGTCCTATCGACATTCCTATTTTTATAATTTTTATTCCAAAAATCTTGTATAATGGAAATATTAACCCAGCAATAAAATTTCTTATACATTTCTTCAAGCTTCCTCCCCATTGATGTCCTAAACCAGAAACAAGATAAACTTGATTTTTATTTTTTTTTGATTTAAAAGCCAATTTTAATATACTAGTAACAAAAGAGATTTCACTTTTACATTTTACCTTTTCACTATCAGTTATCCCCAACTCTCTTATAAAAAAAGTAGACACATCACTACTACAATTACATTTTATATTTCCATAGTTTCTTAAAACATCTAATAAAGCTTTATTAATAAGTGCATCACCAGTATTTTTGAAGTCTGTTTTAGTTTGATAACAAATATATTTCATAATTACTCTCCTTAGTTAATAAATTTTTTTATTTTTAATCTTTTAGATATCCATTCAAAAGCTGAAATTATAATATATTTATTTGCAATAATAGCATATATAGTTGAAATTGAAATTGAAATTATTATTTTTATATAATTATGATAATCAAATAATATAAAAATTAAAATTATTATAGCTAATTGTATAAAAATATTTTTATGGCTTAATTTTATAACTATATCTCTATAAATAAATATCTTTCGCATTATAACCAGTATAATTTCTGATATTAGAGTAGAAATAGCAGCTGCATATAAACCTATTTTTTTTATTAAAATAATATTAATAATTAAATTTACTAATGAAGCAAATACTGTTGATTTAGCCATATTTTTTGTTTTTTTAATAGCAGTAAACAAACCAGAATAGAATTTAGCTATACAATCAAAATACATTGCCAAAAGAAGTATTGGAACATAAATAATACCTTCAATATAGTTTCCTTTAATAAAAATTTTAAATAAAATCGGCATTCCAGCTATCATCAATAAAATAATAGAAAATATAAAATTATTTATTATAATATATAATGAATTATAATATTTTTCAGCTTCTTCTTTACCTTTTAAAATATAACGAGAAGCACTTTCACTCCAAGCAATATAAAAAAAATGATATATTGTTTCTATTACATTTGGAAATTTATATGAAATAGAATAAATACCATTAGAAGCTGATCCTAAAAAAGCACTTATTACTAATCTATCTGAAATATTTATTATTTGAGAACTTAAATTATTAGGAATAAGTGGAATAGAATATTTCAACATTGGTTTTAATTCTTTAAATGAGAAAATCTTTAAATCAATTTGACGCCATAATTTAGAAACCAATATTATAATACAAAATGGTAGAAACTCAGAAATACATAAAGACAATAACAATCCTTTCATTCCTAATCTTAATATAGCTACTGAAATAACATTTAGAATCAATTGTAAAATATTTTTAAAACTTGAAATTATTGCATATTCTTTAATTTTTCCCATTCCTCTTAATAAATTATTAGAATATGTATATAATGAATTGGCAATAATAAATAAAAATATATAATTTAAATTTAAAATTTTTGGAAATACTATATGAATTCCAAATAATATTAATGCAAAACAAAAAATTCCTAATAATACTATAAAAAAAGTATTAGTTATTATTTTTTTTAATTCATTTTTATCTAATTTTACATCTATAATAAATCTAAACATTGCTTCATGCATACAAACTGTTACAATAGGAAGCAAAAATGCACTTATTGCAACAATAAAGTCATAAGTTCCATATTCTGAAGTATCCAAAATTGATGTATATATTGGTAATAGCAAAAATGATATAATTTTTGCCCCAAAATTTCCTAAAGCAATTAAACTAGTATTTTTTATTAATCTTTTCTTTTCATTCATTTTTTTCTCCTATCATTTGATGTTTTTAATAAAAAATTATTATATGATATTTCTATTGCAATTCCTATTATAAATGGAATTTGATACATATTATTTAGAGTACTTAAAATAATAATACATAAAACTAAAAAAAATAATTGTCTACTTTTATTTTTTATAGAAATTTTAAAATATTTTAGGAAAAAATACGAATAGAAAAATATTCCAAACAATCCAGTTTCTATTAAAACTTTGGCAAAATAACTTTCAAAAACATTTCCTGTACTACTATTTACTAAATTTGTAAATCTATTAAAATTAAAAATATTATAAACATAACTATTATATTTTATTGATGCAGTACATCCAAAAGTTCCTATACCTGTTCCCAAAAAAGGATATACTTTAAAAATCTCAAATGCTTTTTGCCAAGCATACATTCTTATCGTATTTTCTATATCTTCTGATAAATAATCTTTTATTCGATTAAAAAAAAAGATTCCAAGAATACTTATCAATCCAATCATAATAATTATAATAACAAAAAGAATTTCTTTTTTTCGACTCGAAAATTTTTTTAAAAATAAAATTAAGTAAAAAATAATATACACAAATAGTAAAGCCAATGGTAATCTATCTTGAGTTAATATTAAAGCCCAAAAGGTCAGTATTACAATAAAGAAATATATAATTTTTTCAATAATACGATTTTTCTTTATTTCATTAACAAATACTATAATCATTAAAGAAGCAAAACCTAAACTTATTGGATGACCAGAAAAACCTTCAATACGAATTTTACCATTTCTAAATTTATCACCTATTGTATATCCTATAGAATCATAAAATAAATAATAAAAAATACCATATATTATTGATATAAAATTTATTAAAATAAACATTTTCAAAAATAAGTTATGTCTTTTTTCATTTATATTTATTAAAGATAAAGTTTCCAATAATATAATTGGTTTCAAAAAATTAAAAACTTCTTGAAAATATGCTTTTTCTGAATAGCTTTTTATTATTAAATTAATAAGAGTAACAGAAATAAAAATAATGAATATTAACATATATTTTAACTTTATTTTTTCTTTTTTTATAAAAAAATGAATTATAAATTCATACATAATTATTATAAATAAAATAAACTCATCTAAATATGAATTTATTTTAAAAAAAACACCTTGATAAGAACAAATAGTTAATAGCAAGAAAATTAAGATATTTTCAATATATAAATAAAATTTTTTCAATTTTCTAATCCTTTCTATTATTTATATATAACATCAAAAAGTTATTTGATATTTATTCATTTAATTTTTTTTTAAAAACTTTTAAAAATTTATCTGTTAATACATCCCATGTATACTCTTTTTCTATCTTTTTTTTAGCATTATAAACTATATTGTAATGAAATTTATTATTATTTAAAAGATTAAAAATTTCTTTTTTCCATATTTCAACATTAAAATCTTTTAAAACTATCCCACTTTTATTATTTTCTATTAACATATTTGAACCACCATTAAATGTAGTAATAACTGGTGCTCCAAAATACATTGCTTCAAGCAAAACCATTCCAAAAATTTCATATCTAGTTGGTAATAAAAATATATCTGATAAATTATAAATTTTTGGTAATAGTCCTTGACTAATTGATTCTTTATATATAACTTTTTCTTTTAAGTTTTCAAATTTATCAAAACATCTTTTCTTATAAATATCATTTCCTTTACCTATTATTAGTAACTTTATATCATTACGAACTTTACATATACTATTAAATACATCTACTAAAAATTCTATATTTCTTCTTTTTTCAATTTTTCCTATATAAGTAATTATTTTTATTCCTTTTTCTTTTTCTTGATTAATTTTTATAGATAAATCTGAATCTATCATTTTTTTGGCTTGCAGCTGTTCCAAGTCTATCCCTACACCAATTGAAGTAACATTTTTTAAACCTCGACTCTTTAAAAATTCCTTTGATAAATTACTTTTAGTATCAAACTCAATATTGTATTTTTTATATCTTGGCAAAAAAAATGTATCAAAAACTTTACATTTAATATTATATTTTTTATTAAAATCAGAATAATAGTTTCCATTATAAATAACTAATTTTTCTGGTATTTTTTTAGCCAATATCCAAGACTGTAATTGATCATATTCACCAGAATGAACTATGTCATATTCTTTTATTAATTCTAATAATTCTTTACTGTATATTCCATTTTTTAAGAAATTTATAGCTTTAATATAGAAAACTGTAAAATCATTATTATTGTCATATTTAATTTTTATTTGTTTACTACGCTTTCCCCCAAAATATACTATGTCACATTTATGTCCCTTTTTGTTAAAAGCTTTAGCTAATCCTAATTCTTGCAAATTATATGTTGAGTTTAAAACATCTACATATTCTGCATATGTTTTCAAAATTAAAATATTCATTATACATTCTTCCTTATTTTAAGTTTTTAATAGAAAAATTTACTGCTCATCTATATCTTTTTCAATAATTTTCTTTTCAAATTTGCTCTTTAACTGTTTAATTGATTCTTTAGAAAGACCATCATTAACTTTAGCATTCATATCACAAGTTGAACACTTATCCAACTCTTCTTTTGTTACTTTTCCTTCTCTAAAGTCTCTTACAATTTTATTTTCATACATTGAATATTTTTCTTTTTTCCAAAATCTCAAAAATTTATGTTTAATTACCCATATTGCTGGTTTCCATATATATTTATGCATTGCTGGGCTTACAGAACCTATCATCCAGCAATTTCTATCACAGCATCTAACTTTTTTTCTTATTGCTTCTGCTTGTTCTGAGTTCCATAACTCGTCCCATGTTTGTTCGTTCAAATTTCCCATAACTTCTTTATCTTTTGTTCCATTACATGGCATTACATCTCCATAAGGATCTATAAAAAATGTATCAAAACTCATATCACATGGGAGTAATCTTTTTTGTCCAAATATGTAATTTATTAAACCATGATTAAAATATGCTCTAAACCATTTCTTTGGTGAATTGGATTTTAATAATTCATTAACTAATTTTTCAAATTCTTTAGCTACCATCATTCTATCTTTTATTATGTTTTTGGCTTCTACAAAGTAAAAACTATTATGTAATGATGCTGTTGCAAATTCCATATTTAATTCATTGGATTTTTCATAGAGTGCTACTAAATCTCTAGCATTTGTATCTTGCACAGTCATTCCAAAACCTACATCAGGATGTTTCATTTCTACTAACTTTTTTAAAGTTGAATAGCCTTTGTTATATCCATCTTGTAAACCTCTTATTTTATTATTTGTTTCTTCTAAACCTTCTATCGAAATTCTAATTCCCACATTTGGAAATTCTTCACATAATTTTATAATTCTATCAGTAAAAAATCCGTTTGTTGAAATTACTATTCTATCTGATTTTTTATATAATTCTCTAACAATATCTGCTAAATCTTCTCTAATAAAAGGCTCACCACCTGTTATATTCGTAAAATACATTTTTGGAAATTTCTTTATTGTTTCTATGCTAATTTCTTCTTCTGGTCTTGATGGTGCTTTATATCTATTGCACATTGTGCATCTTGCATTACATCTATATGTTACTATCACTGTTCCGTTAAGCTTTTTATCAGCCATTTTTATTCTTCCTTTCAATTTCTTTTTTATATATTCTTAAAATATTACTATAATATTTTTCTTTCCCATAAAGATTTGTAGCATCTTCTTTTGCATTTTTACCAAATTCTTTTACTAATTTTTCATCACTAAATAATATTTTCATCTTTTCAGATAGTTCTAAAACATCATCATATTTGTATATAAATCCATTTCTATTATTTTTTACTAGCTCTGGTATACCTGCAATATTTGCCCCAACAACAGGTTTTCCAATTGCTAAAGTTTCCATAACAGAATATGGACAATTTTCATACCATATTGAAGGTACTACAACAAATTTACATTTTCTTATCGTATCTTTCATTTCTGATGAATTTAAAAATCCTAGCAATTTTATTCTATTTTCTAAATTATTTTCTTTTATAAAATTTTCGATATTTTCTTTTTCAGGTCCATCTCCTGCTATATATAAAATTCCATTATCTAATTTTGAAAAAGCATCTATCAAGTTTAATATTCCTTTTTCCTTTGATAATCTTCCAAAATATAAAGCATAACCTTGATCTATAACTTCGATATCATATTCTTCTAACTCTAAAAAATTGTGAATTGCTTCTATCTTATTTTCTGGTAATCCATCTTCAATTAATTTCTTCTTATAAAACTCACTAGGAGCAATAATATAATCTATTTGCTTTTTATAAATTTTATTTATTCTATAATAGTAACCTTCAATTGCACCAATTATACTTTTTAATAAAGATCCTTTATTGCATTTCTTTTTTATGCAATTTAAATATTTTCCTCCCATGCATTTTTCACAAATATTTTTATTATTATCCATCATTGTTATTGCTGGACATATTGCTTGTACATCATGAGATGTAAAAATAATTGGTAAATTTTTATTTTTTATTGCTTTAATTATTGATGCTGATAATTGTCTTTGAAAATTGTTAATATGTACTATATCTGGCTTAAAATCTTCTAAAGCCTCTATCATTTTTTTATAATTTGTTTTTGAAGAAATTACATCTAATGCTTTTAATTTACTTCCTGTATTTAAATCAATTTCATCTACAAAATATTCTTTACACTCTGTTTTTATATTCTTTTCATTTTTCATTGAAAAAAATGCTACTTCATGTCCTTTTTCTTTCATAAGTTTAGCTAGTTCAAAATAATATTTTTCACTGCCACCTTTTAAATAATGAAATTTATTAACAAATAATATTTTCATTTTTTCTCCTTTTTATATAAATAAAATTTATCTTATAAAAATTTTATTTTTTAAGAATATAAATATCTTATTAAAAGTTTTTGCAAAAATAATTACACCAATTAAAACGATGACAGATGTAGTAATATACGAAGCATAATTATTTGCAAATAGCTTTTTGTTATATGTAATTTCTCTTTTAATCTAAAAATAACCATATGAGATAAATAAATTTCCATACTTATATCACTTATAAACTTATTGTCTAAAATTTTATTTTTTTCCATTGATATTGAATTACTTATCAAATGGTAAAATTTTTTGAAATCTTTTTTTATAAAACTCATTAACTGAAATTTCATTATTTTCGATTTTATTATAATAGCCACAACACATTCCAAAAGCAGAAATAATCATAAATAAACAAATTGTGTAAAAGAATCAATTATACTATTATAATTTACATTGGATTTTATATGAATTAAAAGTATTCCTTACAAGCAATTATTCTAAGCCCATTTATAGAACCATATTTTTTCATTCCTCCAAACCTTTCTTTTATTAAATATAATATTCATTTTTATATAATTTCTCTGTTTTCACAACTACATCATCCCAATTATATTTGTTTAAAATATAATCTGAAATCTCACTAGAATTATATCTATTTTTACCCTCCAAACAGTTTTCTAATTTATTTTTTAAATCTTTAGTATTACCTTTTTCAAATCTTGTTGCAAATTTTCCGCATACTTGTGTATTTTCTTCTATATTGCTTACCAAACAATTTCGTCCATAGCTCATTGCCTCCATCAAACTTATTGGCATTCCTTCAATATCGCTTGGTAAACAATATAAATATGTATTACTATATAGTTCTTGTAATTCTTCACCTTGTACAAATCCTGTCATTATTATTCTATTATCTTGTTTTGCTTTTTCTTTTATTTCATTATAGTAACTGTTTGTATGACTTGCCCCTCCTGCTATTACAAGTTTTTTATCTGTTTTTATGCTTCTATATGCTTCTATTAAGTAATCTAATCCTTTTTCTGGCACTATTCTTGCTAGAAACAATATGTAACTTTCTTTTTCTAATCCATATTTTTCTTTTATTATTTTTACGTTTTTTGGAATTGGTTTTGTTACTCCATTTGGAATAAAATGTGTATCTCTATTGTATGTTTCCTTGAAATATGCTTGTACACCTTTTGATAGCACTATAATTTCATCTGCATATTTTACTGCTATTTTTTCTCCAAATTTTATGTATTTTGATCCAAAACCTCCCCACTTTGCTCTTTTCCAATCTAAACCATGAATTGTAGCTACTGTTCTTATCTTAAATAAATGTGGAATCCATAACATTCCACAACTTCCTTCTGCATGATAATGAATACAATCATATTTTCCAAATATTGCTTGTACACTTGCAATAAGAGAATATAAAAATGCATCCAATCCTTTTTTATTTATAGTAAAAATAGTTTTTATTTTTATGCCTTTATATTCTTTTAATTTTTTAGTTTTTATATTGGTATCTAAAACATTATTTCCTTTTCTATTAAAAACATGAACATCATTTCCATTTTCTACTAATCTGGTAGCTAATTCTTCAACAACTATTTCTACGCCACCTTCTCTAGAAGGAATTCGTTTATGCCCTATCATGGCTAATTTCAAGAATATTCACTCCTTTATTTAACAATAAAAAAGAATATAGAAACTCTTTTTTAAACAGCTCCATTTCTCTTAAAAAC
Organism: uncultured Clostridia bacterium; assembly: GCA_947630235.1. Classification (GTDB taxonomy): domain Bacteria; phylum Bacillota; class Clostridia; order TANB77; family CAG-508; genus Scatovivens. The sequence goes on along the minus strand of CANRGN010000033.1, from coordinate 11,969 downwards.
AACTCCAAATGTTTTTAGAAATATTTTCCAATCAAAATATAAACATTTATGTTTATTATAAAAACTATCTAATCTACATCTATTTATAAAACTTATATTGCTTCTTCCACTAACTTGCCATAAACCAGTAATACCTGGCTTGCAATTTATTATGTCATTATAATATTTTTTCATATCTTCTTTTTCTCTTGGAAGGTATGGTCTTGGTCCAACTAAAGTCATTTCTCCTTTTAGTATATTTATAAATTGAGGAAATTCATCTAAACTTGTCTTTCTTATGAAATTACCTACTTTAGTTATTCTTGGATCATTTTTTAATTTTTTATTTTGTTTATATTCTGCTTTTAAAACAGGATCTTTTTCTAACATTTCTTCTAAAATTTTGTCTGCATCTACAACCATTGATCTTATTTTATAAATTTCTATTTCTTTTCCGTTTCTTCCTATTCTGTTTTGTTTGAATATTATAGGTGCTTTATCTCCTGTTTTTAAATATGCTATTTTTACAAATAACAAAATTGGGACTAAACATAATATGCCTACTAATCCAGCAACTATATCTACTGCTCTTTTAAATCCTGCATAAAAATATTTCCATATCACTTTAAAAATATTTTTAGTACTTTTACGAATTTTTTTATTATTTTCAACTAAAACTAATGGTGCAGAATTAATTTTCCCATCCGTTTCTACAAATTCTAACTCTTCAGCTAGATTTTTCATTTTAAAACACTCCCCATAAATTATTTAGAACTTAAAAGTAATTACTATTTAATTTCTTTTTTTTATTTTATGCATATTGCTTCATCTTTAGTTTTATATTGTTAATTACTTTTTTTATTTTGGGCTTTCAGTTGTTTAATTATATTATAAAATTTTGTATATTTCAATACATTATAGTAGTTTTTTCTAAAAATATATTTTCTTCTCTTTTTATATGTATTGAATTGAAATTTTCTTTATTAGTATAACACCATTTATTCCATTATGTCAACTATTTATATTCATTTTATTCCATTTTTTACAAAAACTTGATATTTATAATTACTTTTTTCACTTTGTCAAAATTGATATTACAATTTTGACATTTTTATTATTATTCCTAAATTCCGAAATAATATAAGTAAAAAAGCAAAGTAAAATATAGAAATTCATCAAAAAATTTGGAAATTTAAAAAAATTTTTTATAAATAAAAAGCACTAATTATATAGATGTAGAGTCTATAAATCAGTGCTTTGGCTTTTAGATCAAATCTGAAAGTTCAGATTGTGATCTTATCTTCCATTTCATTTTTTTAATTCCTATATCCAGGAGTTTCGCTACCTTATGCTTTGGCTTTTCTATGATAGCAGATATTTTCTGCAAATCACATGGTTCTACGTTATCCAAGCCAAAATAATACTTAACAACTTCAGCTGAATTCTTTGGTATAAAGTTTAAAGCTCTTTGAATTTCAGCTTCATTGGATTTTACCCATTGTCTCATCTGATTAGGTAACAAAATGTCATAAATCTTGCTACCACAACATTCAGGAATAAAAAGTACAGCAGTAGATACAGCTTCCCTGTAGTTTTTGTCACTATATACTTTTAGGCTTTTTCCTGATGTGTAGGATTCGAAAAAGAATTTTCGAAGTTTCTTTTTCAGCAAATTAAGCTGATCATCTGAAAAAGAAAAGCTTGCTTCTTTAACCACTATTGGTCTTCCCCACTGAATTTTAGAGCGATTTAAGATAGCCTCTAAAACAATCCGTCCGAAAGCAGTTTTCATTTGGATGATTTTTACAACATCCCTTAAAACCTCTGAATCCAGTTTGTTCATTTCCTTTCTAAAATTAGAATTCAAATCGATTGAATTCTTTATTACGTAATAAATGCTATTAGATGAATCAAGAACTTTCTGCTGTTTATGTTCATATTTCTTGACAACATCTTTATATTTTGTAGATAATCTACAAAACATATCATTTGCCAGTTCCTGAACTTTCTGGATTATTTCTGTGGACTTACCTTGTAGGTATTGCAAATCCTCCCTCATAAACTCTTCGAAATCATCTTCGTAGAGCTGGGTACTTATTAGTGTGATTAATACAGCCTTTTTCATAAAAGCTCCTCCTTAAAAGGTAAAAATGTGAATGTACGATATATTAGTTTTTTAGCAAAAACCTAATATAAAAATGCGTATGCATTTCATAATTTATGTTAACATATTTTTTTTAAAAAGTCAATAAAAAAAGAGTAAATCTGTAAGCCGGGTTCTGTCGTGAATAGTCATTTATCTAGGATATATATTGCTATATATCTCAAGCCACACAAATTGAGAAGATGACGAGCAGTCTTAGCCTTCTCTACAAGGTGTTGCTCCAGGTAGGGTTTACACTGACGGCGTATATCACTATACCCCCGGTGAGCTCTTACCTCACCTTTTCACCTTAACTATTTATATAAATAGCTGTTATTTTCTGTTGCACTTTCCCTAGGGTCACCCCCGCTTGACGTTATCAAGTACCATTGCTCTATGGAGCCCGGACTTTCCTCTCCTAATACTTTTCAGTAATTAGCAGCGACTATTTAATTTACTCTTTTTTTATATTTTACTATTTTATTTTTTATTAGTCAACCAATTCTTACTAGCTAAAATATTATTATTTATGCATTGAACAGTTTGGTGGAATATTATCATTTGCAAAAACTTCAGTATAAGTTTTAGTACAATTTTGAGTGGCTAATTCACCTGATTCTTCACAAACAGCTAATTCTGATATTCCTCTTGGTTTTTCAAAATAAGAAGGTGCCAAATTAGAATGCACATTTTTCATTACTTCTGACCATATTAATCCAGCTGGATTATTTCCATTATAACTTATTCTTTCATTTAAATCATAACCAAACCATGTTACAGTTGTGTAATAATTAGTAAATCCACATAGCCATCTATCATAATTTTCATTTGTTGTACCAGTTTTTGCAGCAACATCCATATTATTTATTTTACAATATGTAGCAGTTCCACTTTCACCAATTACAGGTTGTTTTAATAAAGATTTTAATAAATATGCAATTTGTTTTGAAAAAACTTTCCTTTTATCTTGTTTTGATTTTAATACAATATTTCCTTTATTATTTTCTATCTTAATATAAAATGTTGGCTCTATATATTCTCCATCATTGGCTATTGTACCATATGCACCAGCCATCTCTAGCGGACTTATTCCTTTATCTAATCCACCTAATGCTAAATTTAAATTATCATCTACATCTGTTAATGATGTGATGCCTAAAGTTTTCATAAATTTAATTGATTCTTTTGGAGTTACTTGTTCCATTATTTTTACAAAAGGAATATTTTGAGATGATTCAACAGATTTCCTAACAGTTAATTTTCCCTTAAATCCATTGTAATCTGTTGGTGTATATCCATCTTTTCCGTCATCAAAAGTTGTTTGCTCATCTATATAAATAGAAGATGGAGTAATTATCTTTTTTATTAGGGCTGGCGCTAAAACAGAAATAGGTTTTCCAGCAGATCCTGTTTGCCTTTTTGATTGAGTAGCTCTATTTAAACTTCGAGAAAACTTCTTTTCTCCTAATCCTCCACTACATCCCACTACATAACCTGTTTTATTATCAATCATAACTACTGCCGTTTGGGTTGTCGCATTTTTATCATTTTTTGAATTCAAAATGTATTTTTTCTTTTTACATTCTGAATCTATTATATTTTGTATATTCGAATTTTGAGTACTGTAGATTTTAAATCCAGAAAAATATAAATAATTTGTAGCAAATTCTTCTGATATTCCCTCTTTTTTAGATATATCTTCAATCAGTTCATTTATTAAAGCATCTGTGTGATATGAATATACATTTGTATTATTTGAAGGTATTTCTCCTTTTTGAAATTTTAGTCCAGCATCAACTTCTGCAACAGCAGTATTATATTCATTTTCATCTATATATTGTTGATCCTTCATAGCATATAAAACAGTTTTTGTTCTTTTCTTTATTAAATCTACATTGTCTTTTTGAGTAAATGGATTATATGAATTTGGAGAATTATTTAAACCTGCTAAAAAAGCACATTCGGCTAATGTCATTTCAGATAGTTCTTTATTAAAATAATATTTAGCGCCTAATTTTACTCCATAAATATTTGGACCTACATAGATAACATTAAAATAAGACTCTAATATTTCATTTTTATCCATAAAAAGTTCTAATTGAAATGCTCTAAACCATTCTTGAACTTTTCGACTTATACTACTTTTGTTATCTCCAGAAATGTTCTTTATAAATTGTTGTGTAATTGTACTTCCTCCAAATGAAGCATTGCCTTTATTTTTTATATAACTAAGTATTGCTCCTCCAGTTCTTTTTATATCAACCCCATGATGTGAATTAAAACGCTTATCTTCTATTGCTATATATGCATCTTTTAAATTTTCTGGAATGTTTTCTATTTTGGTTTTCTCTTGTTTTCGTTCACTACCTAATACTGAAATTTCATTTTCATCTATATCTAGTACAACAGAATTCTCAAAATTCTTTATGTTCATTACTAATTTTCTTAATTTTAATGTTTGATATATAAAGAAAATTATAAACAATATAAATAAAAATAAAATAAATTTCCATATTTTTTTACTATGCCTTTTATTTTTTAATTCTTCCTTAAATTTATTATTTTGTTTTTTACGTCTATTATTCAAAAAAATACTTCCTTTCATTTTTGTAACAGTATTATATCACATGTTTTATTAAAATCAAATAATTTTATTAATATTACAAATACGCAAAATACATTAAAATATATTATAAAGTTCAATTGTATAAAAAAATAAATAATATTTTTTAGTTAATTGTAAAAGTTAACTTTATATTAAAATGCAAGACTAAATTCCAGTTTTAGAACAAATCTGGAATTTACTTTTAAACTTAAATAACTTAAATCTTATATTATTTTCATATACATAATTATTGACTTTATGTAAATAGTGTGTTATAATTTAGTTGTTCGTATAAACCATTTAACTCTGAAAGGAGAAAGGAGCAAAAAATGAATAATTTCAACCCCCCACATGAACCGAATGAATTTAAACGGGTAATCGATTACTTAACATCAACAGGAAATATTAGCTTTCCTACTGATAATATCAGCCAGTGGGTTAATGCAATCGAAAAGAAGACAAATGTGCATATGTATATTCCCCAAACAATGAATGAAGAAGTTTTTTCTTCTATCGAGCAATATTTGGAAGAATATCAAAAAAGAGCCGATTGCTCAATGAACAAAATTCCTGATACAGCGCTTAAGGCAATTCTTGATGGAATTTCATACGTTAATACACGAAAAAGCATACTGAACGAAGCAGAGCTTGCTGTTTTAATGATAACACAGCTTCTTCGTATTAAATGTATCGTCTTATATTCCAAAAACATTATGGTACAACCAAGGGAAAGAAATTTCGAATTATGTATTTCATATAATAATTCGTTTAAAAAAACCTACAAGATGTCAATAATTCGTATGTAATGTGCTCCAAAAAAACATGCAAAGTAGTATAATTACTTTTGCATGTTTTTTATTTTATATATTGCATATTAATAAATAAAATAGTAAAATAGTATTGTAATATTGCTTTCATAGCTCAGTTGGTAGAGCAACTGATTCGTAACCAGTAGGTCGCCAGTTCAATTCTGGCTGGAAGCTCCATAATAAAAAAGAAAAATAGGTGTATATTTTTATTGCACCTATTTTATTTTATATTTTTTTTATTTTATATATATAATGATATATTTGAAAAATTATTCTTCATCTAAAAAATCATCATTTGATTCATTTGATTCTTGCGGTGTAATTTGTTCTTCTTGGATTTCTGTTTTTTCTTTTATCACTGCCTCTGGCTTTTTCTCTATTATTTTGTCAAACATTTTATTAGCTTTTTCAATTAAATCTGGAACATAATCTAAAAGTTTATCTACAGCATCAGAATGTTCAACTGGAATAAATTTTGGTACACTTTCTTTATTTGAATCCACTATTATAAATCCTATTGGATTTATTTTTACAGCAGCTCCGCTCCCACCTCCAAATGGATATTCTAATACTTCACTTTTTTCTTCTTTTTTAGGACTAATTTTAGGATAAAATTCTGTTCCACCTGCTGCAAATCCAAAACATACTTTTGATACTGGAATTATACACATTCCAATATCTGTTTTTATTGGATCTCCAACGATTGTATTAACGTCAACCATATCTTTTATGCTATTCATAGCTGTTTTCATTAAATTTTCTATTGGATGTTCACTCATTTCTCCACCTCTTATATATATTTTATACATTCTATGATATTTGAAGTTTTAATATTTAATATTCCTTTAAACTCTAAAAAAATCTTATTTTTTTCTTCATAATTTGGTCTTATTATATATTTATGCTTATTTTTATCAAATTTTTTTATAGTTTCTTTAAAAACAAAACTTAAAAAAACAGATGAAAGAGTAACTAGAAATGTAGTTATAACCATACTCTCAGTTCCTAAACTTAATCTTAAATTTATTTTTTCTAAATTGGGTTTTAATAATTTTATTTTAGAAACTTTAAAATTTTTTTTAGCTTTTTTTATACCTTTTTTTATTTTCTCATTATTAGTAAACTTTTTATAATCTATTTTTATTCCCAAAATTCGTATTCCTTCTTCTGTTAAATTCATTACTAAAAATGGTATTATTCCATAAAGTTTAAATTTCAATTTTATATTAAATATTGTATTTAATCCTTTTTTACTGTTTTGTAAATTAAAATTTTTCACATATACACTTACTTTTGAGAAAATACATCCCCAAATTAAAAATATAAAAATAAAAACTAATATCATAAAATACCTCTTTTATAATATTAGTTTCTTCATTTTATTTTTTTCTATTCAAAACTTTTTTATGAATCTATCATATTAATTTTCTTAATAATTCGATTCATTACCTAATTTGTTGTTATATTATTATTTTTACCATATGTTTTCAAATTTTTTTAAGATTATCCTATACAATCTTTGGACCATAGTCTTTATATAATAGTAATGTATAAATTTAAAATATAAATCGTTTTTGTCAAAAAAAATCATTACTGATTTTTCTTCCTTTTTGAAATTGTTATATCTCCAAATAATTCTTGTTGATTTGTAAAAACTTTATTTCTTCTACTTAATTCTAAGACTCCAGAAAAAGCTGTTACTACCTCTGCCTTAGGTTTTTCTTTTAATGAAAAAACTTTTCCAAAAACAAATTTTTTCTGTCTTATTAAAATCTTAAATATATCTTTAACTTTATCTGTTACTGTATATGTATCATGCAAAGCTATCTTTTCTATATTTTTGGCATTTTCATTCTTCTTTTCTGCATCAATTTTTAATAATTTTTTATATTTATCAACTAAAATATCTATTGAATATTGCTTTTGAAGTTTTTGTTTTGGTAATTCTATTTCTTCACATTTTTTATAAACTCTACTTGAAAAAGTTTCTATTCTAGTTTTAAATAAATTACTTATTTCTTTATATTTTTTATATTCTATTATTCTTCTAATAAGCTCTGCTTCTGTAAGTTCTGCTTCATCTTCGGTTTCTTTTGGAAGTAAACCTTTTGATTTTATTAAAAGTAATGTTGATGCCATAAGAAGAAATTCACTAGTTATTTCTAAATTTAAATTTTCTTGCTCTTTTATATATTCGATATATTGGTCTGCTATTTCATCTATGTTAACTTTATATATATCCATTTTATTTTTATCTATTAAATAACATAATAAATCTAATGGTCCTTCAAAATTATCTAATCTCAAAGCATATTTTTTTGATTCAAGTGTTATTAATTTATTGTTCATATATATCCTTTCTAATATTATTTTAAGAATAAATTTTTTTGATATAAAATTTTAGAAATGGCGATTAGTAATCTACTCTGTATTTTTAAAATTTAATCATCCAAAAAAATTTTATTGATAGATTCTGAAGTATAACCTTTTTTATAAAGAAAATTTTTTATATCTTCTTCATCCATATCTCTTGATTTTTTTTTGTATAAGTTTTTGGCAGAATTTATTTCATAATTGAATAAAGTTTCATAATTTTCATTAAAATAATCTTCTAATAAATTTTTATCAATTCCTTTTTGATATAATTTATATTTAATTTCTTTTAAAGAAAGATTCTTTAAAGACATAAATTCATTTATACTTCTATTTATATAATCTGCATCATCTATATATTTTTCTTCTTTTAAAAATTCTATCATGTCTTCTAAGATATCACTTTCTTCATTTTGAAATTTTACTCTAATCTCTTGCTCTGTTCTTTTTTTGTAGAAAACGTATTTTAATATTTTTTGTTTTAATTTATCAAAATCTTCTACAGTATACATTATGCATCTTCCTCTTCAAATTCTTCTTGGTCATCTTCCTCTACTGTTTTTGGAGCATCATCTGCTAAAGCATTTTCAAAAGCTTTATTGAAATTATCTCTAATCTTCTTTTCAATTTCATCCATAACTTTAGGATTAGATTCTAAATATTTTTTGATATTTTCTCTTCCTTGACCAATTCTATCTCCATTATAACTAAACCATGATCCACTCTTTTCAATAATATCTAAATCAACAGCTAAATCTAAAATATTGCCAGATTTTGAAATTCCTTTTCCATATACTATATCAAATTCAGCTTCTCTAAATGGTGGAGCTACTTTATTTTTTACTATTTTTACTTTTGTTCTACTACCAATAACAGCTCCATCTTGTTTTATATTTTCTACTCTTCTAATATCTAGTCTAACTGATGAGAAAAATTTTAATGCTCTACCACCAGTTGTTGTTTCTGGATTACCAAACATTATTCCTACTTTTTCTCTTAATTGATTTATAAATAATATAATACAATTTGTTTTATTTATTGCTCCAGCTAGTTTTCTTAATCCTTGTGACATAAGCCTAGCTTGCAAACCAACATGAGCATCTCCCATATCTCCATCTATTTCTGCTTTTGGAACTAATGCTGCAACTGAATCTACTACTATAATATCTATTGCTCCACTTCTTACTAAAGCTTCTGCTATTTCTAAAGCTTGTTCTCCTGTATCTGGTTGAGATACTATTAAATTATCTATATCTACTCCTAAATTTTTTGCATATACTGGATCTAATGCATGCTCTGCATCAATAAATGCAGCTTCTCCTCCAGCTTTTTGCGCTTCTGCGATTGCATGAAGTGCTAATGTAGTTTTTCCAGATGATTCTGGACCAAAAACTTCTATTATTCTTCCTTTAGGAATTCCTCCTATACCTAACGCTATATCTAATGCTAATGAACCTGTAGAGATTGCTTCAACATTCATTGATTTACAATCTCCTAATTTCATAACAGAGCCTTTTCCAAATTGTTTTTCTATTTGGCTCATTGCAACCTCTAATGCTTTTCTTTTTTCTGAATTATCTCCCATGATTTCCTCCTCTTTTAGTTCATTTGTTCTTCAAACTTTTGTTTGATAATATTATATATTTAATTTTTGATTTGTCAATACCTAAAATAATTTTTTTATTGTCTATACCATTTTTCTATATTTTGATATATGTTAAAAACATTTGGTTTTAAGCTTCCTACAAGACTTTGATTATATATTAAATAATCTGTTTCTCTATATAATCCAAAATAAGGAGCTTCTTCTAAATATATCTCATATATTCTTTTATATTTTTCTTTTAATGTATTTTCATCAGTAGTATTAGATACTTCTACAAGTATATTTTTAATTTCTTCATTTGTATAATTAGCTAAATTATTATCTCCAAAAAAAGTTTCTAAATTTGGACTATATCCACATTCTAAACCAGCTATAATTACATCATAATTTTTAGTATTTAATATATCTATATATCTATTACTATCAACTTCTTGAATATTTACTTGAATTCCAAAATTGGCAAATTGATCTTTTAAATTTTGAGCCACAGATTTTCTTAAATCATTATTATTATTAACTATTAAATTAAAATTTAAAGTTTGAACTTTTCCTCCAACTAATTTAGACCAGGAATTATTTTTATATTCCCATCCATCATTTATTAATATCTGTTTTGCTAAATCAGTATTTGTAGCAACATTTAGCATATCTGAATATAAAAAACTTCCCATATCTAAACTAAAATTTGAAGCAGTATAACCTGGACCTAAAGAAGCAACCACCATTGCTGATTTATCTACAACTAAACTTAATGCTTTTCTTACTTGTGAATCTGAAAAAACTGTACTTTGAGTATTAAAGCTTATAAAGTCATAAAACCTAGTTTTGTACTCCACTTTTGTATGACCTAAAGTACCTATATATTTATCAACATCTATTGTAGATACATTTAATACATCTAAATTTCCATTTTTAAAATCCTCATACACATCTCCTATATTGTTATATAAGTTAATATATACTTCTTTTACCATAGGAATTTTATCTTTATTCCAATAATCATCATTTCTAATAAGCTTTATTATATTATTATCTATTGAATCTATTGAAAAAGCACCAGTTCCTATAGCCATACCTGTTTTTGACGAATTTAAAAAATCTTCATTTTCAAAATAGCTTTTACTCATTATAGGAAAAGTTAAATAATATTCAAAAAATGGAACTCTTCTATCAAGAGATATTGATAAAGTATAATTATCTATAACATCTAAATGCACAACAGCTTCTAAATTTGATTCATATCTTGATGAAACACCTAAACTTTTTAAATTTTTAATTGTATCTATAGTAAATTGAACATCTTGAGCTGTAAATTTATTTCCATCTTGCCAAAAAATATTCTCTTTTAATTTTATTATATAAGTATTATCGTCCTTTTTGGCAATCTCCTTTGCTAAGCAATTTTGAATTTTCAATTCAGAATCTAGTGTAACTAATGGTTCATAAATTATTTTTGAAATTTCTTGAACATTTTTATTATTACTCAATATTGGATTTAAAGTATCAAACTCAGCAATAGCTAATCTTAAATCAGTTTGAATTACAGTTGATTTTGAAGTTTGATCTAAACTTTCTTCTGAAACCTCTTCTTTAGAATTTAAAAATTTTACACATGTTACTATTATTAAAATAATAACAAATATAACAAATATATATTTAAAAATACCGCTTTTCATTACATCACCTTTTCTAGCATATAATATATCATTTTAAATTAAGTTTCAATAGAATTTTAAAATAATTTATAAGAAAACTATTATGTAAGCTTTTATTCAGAATAGCTACAAAGGCATTTCTTACTAAATAAAAAAAGACATTTGTTATATTTTATTTTTTTTAACAAATGTCTTTAAATATTTAATTAAATTTATTTTCTAGACTCTATAATAAGTTTTATACCAGTTCTATCTTCGCCCTCAACTTGAACTTCAGCGAATGCTGGTATACATACTAAATCCACACCTGATGGAGCAACAAAACCTCTTGCTATCGCAATTGCCTTTATTGCTTGATTCAAAGCTCCAGCTCCTATTGCTTGCATTTCTGCCCTTGTAGTTTCCTTTACCAATCCTGCAATTGCTCCTGCTACAGAATTTGGGTTTGATTTTGATGAAATTTTTAAAACTTCCATTTCTTTTCCTCCTATTATTTTTTTATCTTGTGTTTCAATGAAACAATTCTACTACTAAAATATATGCAGTGTCTAGTTATTTTAGGCATTTTATTTTAGTTTCGTACGTCACAATTTGACAAAATTTTTAATTGTTTTGTCGAAAAAAAGAAAATTTACTTATATTTATTAAAATAATTTTATATATCGACAGAAATTACTAATATAATATAAATTAGCCTAGCTACAGAAAAATTTCCTAATAAATAATCATAACCACCGGTTAAACCGGTGGTTTGCTCTTCGCCTAGAAGGCTTTTTTACTGGCACTTCTGGGCTAAAGC
>CANRGN010000032.1 GCA_947630235.1 uncultured Clostridia bacterium | reverse complement strand
ATTAATATTTTATTATAAATTTAAAACTTACCTAAATATAAATAAATAATTAATTATTACTAGTTAATGTTTTTTTATAAAAATGCTTTTACGTCTTACAATACCACTATGTTAAGAAGAAATATTATTATAAAAATTTTATCTACTTATGTTTACTAAAAATACTTGAAAGCATTTATAATTCACTTCAAAATCCAGAATCATTAACTAATAACAATTAATTAATTTTTATAGAGTAGTAAGAAAATAGTGGAATGTGTATTAGTATATCATTTAAATGTTGACCTATTGGAAGGGTAAATTTTAGAGTCCCTTAACACAGAGTCAGGGAAAGAGTTCACGCTTGCAGGTGGAAGGGTGCCCTAGGGACGTTTAGGGACTCTTAAATTTATCCCTGGAACTAGGGCAACGTTTAAATGATATACTAATACACATTCCACTATTTTCTTACGGCCCCCCATTTGCAATAAACCCAATTTTACATCTACGCACCCAAACATACAAAACAAAAAACCTGACCTAGAAAACAACTTCTAGATCAGGTTTTACAAAATTATTTAATTTCAATTTCATTCTTTTTATCTAAAGTATCCAAATCAAAAGATTCAATTTCATCATCAAAAATAGTATACAAAATATCTTCAATATAAATTACTCTTTTTGGAGGATTTGCATAATCAGTTTTTTCTGTTAAATCTCCATATTTTTCAAATCCTTTATTTAAATCAATTTTATATATTACAAATCCACTCTTTGAAGTTCCATAATTTTCAGTTCTATATGTTATAGGAAAACCAATTAAATTTTTAGATTTATTATAAAATAAAGCCTTATGATTAGATGTAATTTCAGAATATGCATATTCATCACCAATATCTATGCTAAATATTTCTTTAGGATTTTCTAAATCACTAACATCAAACATAGACATTTTCATATTTTTATTTACTGTTCCACCATATTTGTTTTCTTCTGTATTATATCCAATTCCAATAATATGTGTATCATCATAAGGATGTAAATATGAACTATATCCTGGAATCTTTAATTCACCTTTAATAGTAGGATTTGTAGGATCTGATAAATCTATTACAAATAATGGATCTACTTGTTTAAATGTAACAATATAACCAACTTTTCCGATAAATCTTACAGAATATATTTTTTCATCTAAAGCCATATTTTTAATAGAACCAATTTTTTCTAAATTTTCATCTAATACATATAATTGATTTTTTGAAAGGCCTTCAATGTTTGAAGTTGTAGCAACTCTTAAATTTCCTTCATATTCATCCATTGAAAATTGGTTATTTAAATATCCTTTTACTGTTGCTTTTGCTTTTAAAGTTAATTTTGCTTCATCAAGACTAAATTTATAAATTACACTTCTTATAGAACTAAATGTTGAATATTTTTCTTGTACAACATATAAATTTTCTGTACTAGCATAAACTGTTTCACTAGCTCCAAATATAGTTTCTATACTTGCTTCATCATTATTATTTATATTAAATCCTGCAACTAACATATAAGAATAATTTCTAGTTCCGCCGAAATATGCAATATCTTCAGCTTTTATTGTAAAAGGTTCATCACCTTTTACAGAATCTCTATAGAATGGTAGAATCTCATCATCCTCCATATCTTCATAATAATATACAGATTTATTACTTATAAAATAAACATTATCACCTATCATTCTAGAATTGTTGTAATATCCATCTAAGCTAACTCTTCTTTCTTCTTTAGGAGCTTTTTTATCTTTTATATTCATAACAACAGCTTCTGTCATAGTTTTAGAAGAATTATAATAATATGATGGTAATGATATATCTTCTTCTCCATATTCATTATTATCTTCTTCAAAAATATAACTTGAACCTAATACCACTAATTTATCACCACTTATAAACACTTCTTTAGGCATAAAATCATTTTCATCTTCATCAAAATCAAGTTTATTTATAATTTCTAAATTGCTACTATCTACAATAAATACTAAATTATTTTTTACATAATAAATATATTTTCCATCAGTTTTTACAATATCAGCTTCATCTACATTTTCAACTTGAACATTTGTTGTAGAATAATCTACTTCTTTTTGTTCAATAGAAGCTGACTCTGAATTTGTAGCAGATGCTGAATCAAATGATTGAACTCCACTTACTGAATCTGTAATACTTTCTGCCATCATAACATCTGATTTTGTATTCCAATAGCTTGATCCACTAGAATTTTTTGATAGAACATATTTTAATTGTTTAATATCTTTAAATCTAGGAAGCTCGTCATTTTTTGTCTCTACATTAGTTTTATTTCCATTATTAGCCATTTGAATTATATTTGGATTTCCATGATAAAAAGTTCCTATTCCAAAAACTAAAGCAAATACTGCACAAGCTGATAAAAGTTTTATAAACACTAAATTATTTTTCTTTGGCTTATTTTTTAATTTTTCAAAAGTTTTATTTTTAAGTTCTTCTGATGCATGAATATTATCCATTGCTTTTTTGAAATTATCTTTATTATTCATCTTCAAAACCTCCCTCCAATTTTTCTTTTAAAATTTCTCTTGCTCTAGAAAGCCATGTTTTTATTGTATTTTCACTTGTTTTTAAAATATCAGCAATTTCCTTTACTTTATATCCCTCATAATAAAATAAATAAACTACTGTTTTATAATTCTGTGGCAAGTTAAGTACTACTGTAAATACATCATTTTCTTCTTTAGTTTCAAAAATTATGTTATCTTCTAATGGTGAAACCTTTTTATTCCAAGAAGAATTATGTAAATTTTTAGTTAAATTTATAGTAACTCTAATAAACCATGCTTTCTCATGCTCTTTATTTTCAAATATAGGCATTTTCTCACTAAGCTTTAAAAACACTTCTTGAAATATGTCTTCAGCATTTTCTTTATTTCCACATCTTGTTAAAGCAATTCTATAAACCATATCTGAATATGTATTTATTGCATCTTTTAAATATTCTTCTCTTTGCATTTTTACCTCCTTTACCTTTAATACAAATTAAAAAGGCTTTTGGTTTCAAAAAAATTTATTTTTTCAAAATTATATTATATATAAATTAAATTTAAGTCAATAATCACTTTAACTAATTACTCATATATTCCATAAAACTAAAATTTGTAGAGTAACCCAAAAAAAAAAACGGGTGATATCTAATCACCCATTCATAAACCTTACATTATTTTTCTTAAATTTATTTTACAATTAGTTTTTTGCGAAGCAACTATAATATTTTCTACACTTATACTCTCTTTATTTTGTAAACCAGCAATCATAGAGGCTTCATTTAATATAGCTTCAATTGCAGAACAACTTAAATTATCAAAAGCTTCTGCAAGTTTTGATTTATCTACTTTTTCATCTAATTTCTTATTTTTAGTATATAAATCAATTAACTTAACTCTAGTATTATAATCTGGATTAGGTACATTATACTTTAAATCAAATCTACCTGGTCTAATTAAAGCAGGATCTAATGATGAATAAGAATTTGTTGCAGCAATTACTAAAATTCCAGATGTAGTAGAAAAACCATCCATTTCATTAAGCATTGCTGTAATTATTCTATTATTTTCTTTATCCACTCCTGTTCCTGCATAATTTCTTCTTTCACCAATTCCATCAAATTCATCTATAAAAATAATACATGGACTAATTTTTCTAGCCTTTTTAAAAAGCATTTTTATTTTTCTAGCACCCATACTCATCATTGCACTTTGAAAATCGGCACCCTTTGTTGCTATAAATTTAACATCAGTTTCTGTTGCTAAAGCTTTTGCAAATAATGTTTTTCCATTACCTGGATTTCCTTCTAATATTATCCCTTTAATTGGTCTTATACCTTTTTGCTCATATTCTTTTTGATTTTTTAAAATTTCAAC
This sequence comes from uncultured Clostridia bacterium, assembly GCA_947630235.1. Taxonomy (GTDB): domain Bacteria; phylum Bacillota; class Clostridia; order TANB77; family CAG-508; genus Scatovivens. The sequence continues at coordinate 23,449 of CANRGN010000032.1, read as the reverse complement.
TGCTTTTTTCATTTCATTTTTTAGTTCATCCATACCAGCAATGTCATCAAATTTTACATTTGTTTTATTTATAACTTCAAATGTACCATTATTAAAACTCAAAAATTTATAAGCTCCAAATCCAACTATTCCAAAGAATATTAAATAAAAAAATAAATCAAATACAAATTCAACAGTTTCTGTACCTGAAGCAGTTTTTACTTGTATTCCATTTAATAATAATTTTTCTTTCATATTATCTGCTTCAGGATTATCTGTATAATAATTTTTGTCATCATTCTTTTTTCTAAATTCAAGAATTTCATCTTCAATATTTACAGAAACTATACTTCCATCTTCAACAAATTTATTAAATTTTTTATATTCTATATATTCACCTTTATCTGATGAAAATAATAAAATACTTACAATTGCTATACCAATTACCAATACTCCAATAATAGCTATTTTTAAATAATTTTTCTTCATATCAATTACCTTTTTGACTTTCTATAAATAAAATATTTTACATTATATCAAAACTTTTACTCAAAGTAAATATGGGATTATTTTAAATTAATATTGTTGTATTTTTATAAAATACGTGATAAAATCAATAAAATATTGAAAGGAGCACATGATATTAAAATATCATATAAAAAAATCATGAAATTTAGTATAATAATTTGTGCATATAATGCAGAATTAGAAATTGAAAATGCAATTAAAAGTGTATTAAATCAAAGTTTTAATGATTATGAAATTATCGTAGTAAATGATGCTTCTACTGATAATACAAAAAAAATTGTATCTAGATATGAAAGTGTAAAATTATTAAATAATGAAAAAAATATAAAAGCAGGAGGAGCTAGAAATAGAGGTATTGAAAATGCAATTGGTGAATATATCTTGTTTTTAGATTCTGATGATTGTTTTACAAATAATAATGTACTATCTATAATAAATCAAAAAATTATAGAAGCAAAAAATCCTGATATAATATATTTAGGTTTTAAAAATACTCAAAATAAGGAATACCTACCAAATGAAAATAATTCACAAAAGAAAAATAGATTACTAGAATGGAAATTTGCAAATATTTGGGATGTATGTTGGAATAAAGAATTTCTTATAAAAAATAAAATTAAATTTGTAGAAGAAAAGTTTTTCGAAGATTTTCCATTTTATTATGAAGGTATTATCAAATCAAATACTTATGCCTATGTACAATATCCAATTATAACATATACAAAAAATAGGAAAAATAGTATGACTACAAACTTAAATATACAAAAAATTTCAGATTTTTATAATAACATGACTATACTTGTGAATTTGAATAACATTTGTAATGAGTCTGAAAAAGAATTACTATCTCAAGTTATATTAAGAGAACATCATAATCTAGAAAATTATTTCTTAAAAATGATTTAAGAACAATAGTAAATATTTTCTTATGTAAATATGAAAATACTTATTCTTATTGGATTAAGATAAGTTGTGAACTTTTTTTATTCAGTAGGAAAGTTCTCTGTAGATAGGCTGAATAAAAACATTGCACACAATTTTACGTGGACTTTGCAATATATTTAAACAGTCTGACATAAAAAAAGTCCACTATTGTTCTATAATATACATAAAAAGAAAGGGTGAAAATTATGGAAAAAATAATTATTAAAAATTTATTTAGAAATACAGATGCTTATTATAATAAAGATATTGAAGTATCTGGTTGGGTAAAAACTGTTAGAGATTCAAAAAACTTTGGATTTTTAGAAATAAATGATGGAAGCTTTTTTAAAAATATTCAAATTGTTTTTGATAATAATTTACAAAATTTTTCTGATATTTGCAAATTAACTATTAGTTCTTCTATAAAAGTTTGTGGTAAATTAGTTAAAACTGAAAATGCAAAACAAGCTTTTGAAATCCATGCAAATAAAATTGAGATTATAAATTTAGCTGATAGTGATTATCCACTTCAAAAAAAGCGTCATACTTTTGAATATTTAAGAACTATTTGTCATCTTCGTCCAAGGACAAATACATTTAATGCAGTATTTAGAGTTCGTTCTGTTTTAGCTTTTGCTATTCATAAATTTTTCCAAGAGCAAGGTTTTGTTTATGTTAACACTCCTCTAATTACAAGTAGTGACTGCGAAGGTGCTGGAGAAATGTTTAATGTAAACTCTTTTGATTTTAATGATATTCCAAAAACAGAAGACGGAAATATAGATTTTTCTAAAGACTTTTTTGGAAAGCCTGCACATCTTACTGTTAGTGGACAGCTAGATGTTGAAACTTACGCATTTGCTTTTAGAAATGTTTATACATTTGGTCCTACATTTAGAGCTGAAAATTCTAATACTGTAAAACATGCAGCAGAATTTTGGATGATCGAGCCAGAAATTTGTTTTGCAGACTTAAAAGATGATATGGATTTAGCAGAAAATATGCTAAAATACATTATAAAATATGTTTTAGATAATTGCCCAGAAGAAATGGAATTCTTTAATAATTTTATTGATAAAACATTACTAGAAAAATTAAATAATGTTATATCCTCTGATTTTGGAAGAATTAGTTATACAGATGCTGTTAAAGAGCTAGAAAAATATAATGATCAATTTGAATTTAAAGTATCTTGGGGAATCGATCTTCAAACAGAACATGAAAGATTTTTAAGTGAAAATATATTTAAAAAACCAGTTTTTGTTACAGATTATCCTTCAGAAATAAAAGCTTTTTATATGAAACAAAATGCTGATGGAAAAACAGTTTCAGCAGCTGATTTACTTGCACCTGGAATTGGAGAAATTATTGGAGGAAGTCAAAGAGAAGATGATATTAATATTTTAAAACAAAAAATTGAAAAATTTGGATTAAATGAAAAAGATTATTGGTGGTATGAAGATTTAAGAAGATATGGTAGTGTTCCTCATAGTGGATTTGGTCTTGGTTTTGAAAGATTAATTATGTATGTTACAGGAATGCAAAATATTAGAGATGTAATACCATTTCCTAGAACACCAAAAAATTGTGATTTTTAATAAAATAATTTTATTGTTTATAATTCAAAAACGGCTATCCTTATTGGGTAGCCGTTTTCGAATTGAAAACATAATTCTGCTTTCATAAAAGATAAAATTCAACTATGATCCTGATTATGCTCAGAGTACAACATCGTCCACTGATACCAACCTGTATCTCCATACTCTACATATACAGGATACTCCCAAGACTGAGGATCCCCACCATTGTGGTGGAAAACCGTCTTATCAGTTACGTTATGATCTATGCAGTACTGTGACCAATACTGATCAGACTCATTGTAAGCTGATATTACCTCAGCAGCCAGCTCTTGTTGATGCTCATTAGGCGTTGAATAACAATAACCTCCTGCATTGTACACACCTTCAATCGAACCATTTTGAAACTGTGAATTATGAATTCTATTCATAAATCCTATTCCCGTCCGAATTGCTGTAATATCAGACGAGCCAGCTTCATTTGCCATCATAGATGCTAAAGTATACTCTCCGCTACTAATGTATGGCCTTGTACGATTTTCGCTATAATCATAATCAGTTAATGAATTTTCTATAACTTCTTCATAAAATTCCTGCTCATTATATACCTCTTCATAAGCTTCTTGATTATAGCTACAATTTAAAACCCAATCATCTTGCCCAACTATAACAACATCTTCATTTGTTGTTGCAGTAGTAGTTGTTGTTACTGTTGGAGTTGTAAATGTGGTTGTTGTACTTTGGTTCGTTGTTGTAGTAATTAGTACCTTCTTGGTAGTACTTTCTGTCTCTTTAGGTTTGGTCTCAAATGTTGTCTGTTGTGCGGTAGTTACGCAAGTTGTTGCTTCTTGGGCATTAGTATTATTGCTAAATTCTGCTTTCGCCAAATAACATGAAAGCCCAATTGTTACAAGCAACATCGTAAAAAAGCAAATTAGTATAATCCATTTTTTCGGATTTACTAATACCTTCTTAAGTAACCTCCGTAACATTCCATCTGAACTTGACATATTTTTTTACCTTCCTTTTCAAATATTCATTCGCAAAGCGAACTTTTTTATTGTAACATTTTTAAGTTTGTTTGTCAATACTATTTTTTTAATAAAATAGTATTTCTATGTTATAATTTTCAAGCCACATATTTACTTGGCACAAATAAGCCATAAGCTGTGGCCCTGTCATCAACTGACCAAACCAAGGCCTTTTGAAAGCATCTCCATTAGTTTTTATTATATCCCAAATATATTCTTCATTTAACAATTCTTTAATTCTAGCATTAGGATTATTCATTATTTTTGTAAGTTCATTTTTTACTACTTCTAAATAATTTGGATTATGAGTTTTTGGATATGGACTCTTCTTTCTATATATAACTTCTTGTGGAAGCAAATCCTCCATACAATATCTAAGCAATCCCTTCTCTCTTCCCTTATAAGCTTTCATCTCCCAAGGTACATTCCATAAATATTCAACTATTCTATAATCGCAAAATGGAACTCTAGCTTCAAATCCATTATACATACTTACTCTATCTGTTCTATCTAAAAGAGTTTGCATAAACCAATTAGAAGTTAAATAAATAAGTTTTCTATGAAGTGCTGTTTCTTTAGAATCTATATCTAGATATTTAACTTTTTCTAAACTCTTATTATATTCATTATCAACATACTCTTTTAAATTTATTTTTTTAGATATATCTGGATGTAAAATATTTTGTCTTTCATTTATAGCTAAAGACCATGGGAATGTTTTACTATTTATTCCATCTTCTCTAAAATACCAAGGATATCCACCGAAAATTTCATCAGAACATTCTCCTGATAGAGCAACTGTCATTCCATTTTCTTTTAATTTTCTAAAAAACAATAAAAATGATGAATCAACATCTGCCATTCCTGGGAAATCTCTAGCTATAACAGAATCTTTTAATGTTTCAAATAATTCTGGAGTATCAAGAACAATTTTTGTATGATCAGTATCGAATTTTTCTACCATTAAATTTATATAATAATTATCTGTATTTGGTTGAAAATCACTTTTGACAAAATTTTTATCATTATCTACATAGTCAACAGAAAATGTTTTTAATCTTTTTCCCTGTTTTTTATAATAATCACTAGCTATTGCTGTTATTATACTTGAATCTAAGCCTCCTGATAGCAAAGTACAAAGAGGAACATCAGAAATTAGCTGTCTTTCAGTAGCATCTTTTACTAAATATTTTATCTTTTCACAAGTAGTTTTAAAATCATCTGTATGCTCTTTAGTTTCTAACCTCCAATATTCAGTATCATATATATTCTCTTTAGAAATAACTTTAAAATGAGCAGGTTTTACTTCTTCTATATCTTTAAATGGTGTTCTTCCAGGAGTATGACTTGGTCCTATACCAAATAATTCACAAATTTCTTGATTTGATATTTGAGGTTTAAAATTTGGAAATTTTAATATAGCTTTTATTTCAGAAGCAAATATAAAATTATCTTCTAAAATAGTATAATATAGTGGTTTTATTCCAAATTGATCCCTAGCTAAAAAAAGCTCCTCTTTTTTCTCATTCCAAATTGCAAATGAAAAAATTCCATTTAAATGTTTACATACATCTTTTCCATAGAAAATATAAGCTTTAAGTAAAATTTCTGTATCAGAATAACCTTTAAAAGTAAATCCATTATCTTCAAGTATTTCTCTTAATTCTTTGCAATTATATAATTGACCATTATAAACAATTGTATATGTATTATCATTAAAAATTTGGCTCATTGGTTGTTTTCCATTTTTTTTATCTATTATTGTAAGTCTTCTGTGCCCTAAATTAACATGAGGTTGCATGTATGCGCCACCTTCATCTGGTCCCCTTCCTGTTAAACTTTTTACCATATCTGTAATAACTTCATTTTGCTTAGAAATATCCTTTTTAAAATTAACAATTCCGAACTATTCCACACATAAACAAAACTCCTTACATAAAAATTTATTATATATTATGCAAGAAGTTTAAATTAATTTACACTTTTTATCTAACTTTTTCTTTTATTTTAACTAAAGTATTTAATGCATCTATTGGAGTTAATTCATTTACATTTATTTTATCTAATTCAGATGCTATTTCAGCAAGTTTTATATTATAAAAATCAAATTGACCTTCTACTTGCTTTTTATCCTCTTTTTCCTCTGTTTTTAATTTAGCATCTGTTCTTTCTAGAGAGTTTAAAATTTTATTTGCCCTATTTACAACAGCTTTAGGAACACCAGCAAGTTTTGCAACATGTATTCCATAACTTTCATCTGTTCCACCTTCTATAATTTTTCTTAGAAAAATTATATCTTCACCTTTTTCCTTAACCGCTATAGAATAATTTTTAATTCCATCTGTTTTTTCAGCCATCTCTATTAGTTCATGATAATGTGTAGCAAATAAAGTTTTACATCCAATTTTTCCTTTATCTGCAATGTATTCAGCTACTGCCCATGCAATAGATAAACCATCATAAGTAGATGTACCTCTTCCTATTTCGTCTAATATTACTAAACTATTTTCAGTAGCGTCTTTTAATATATTAGAAACTTCCATCATCTCAACCATAAAAGTACTTTGACCCATACTTAAATCATCAGATGCACCTATTCTAGTAAAAATTTTATCAACTATTCCAATTCTCGCATAAGAAGCAGGAACGAAACAACCTATTTGTGCCATTAAAGTAATTAACGCAACTTGCCTCATATATGTAGATTTTCCAGCCATATTTGGACCTGTAATTATTGCAACTCTATTCTCATCTTTATCAAGTAATACATCGTTTTGAACAAATAAACCTTGATCAAGCATTGCTTCAACAACAGGATGACGACCATCCTTTATATCTATTTTTCCAGAATTGTCAACTTCGGGTCTAATATAATTATTATTTTCTGCTACTATTGCAAAACTAGATAATACATCTGTTTTAGCAACACACATAGCAGATATTTGAAGCCTATTTATATTTTGCGAAATTTGTGTTCTAATTTTAACAAATTCATCATATTCAAGACTTACAATTTTTTCTTCTGCGCCTAATATTTTTGTTTCAAGCTCTTTTAGTTCCTCTGTAATGAACCTTTCTCCATTAGTTAATGTTTGCTTTCTAATAAATCTGTCTTCAGGAACTTGTTTTAAAAAAGATTTTGTAACTTCTATATAATATCCAAAAACTTTTGTATATCCTACTCTTAAATTTTTGATTCCGGTAGCTTCTCTTTCTCTAGCTTCTATATCTAAGATCCATTGTTTTCCATTTGTAGAAATTTCTTTATATTCATCTATTTCAGAATTATACCCTTTTTTTATTATTCCTCCCTCTTTAATACTTATAGGAGGCTCCTCAACTATAGCTTTATCTATAAGTTCAAAAATATCTTGAAGTTCATCTAAATCTTCGTAAATCTTTTGTAGCATTGTACTTTTTGCTTGTCCTAATAACTGTTTCAATTCAGGAAGTTTGCTAAGTGAATTTTTTAGAGAAATTAAATCTCTAGCATTTGCATTTCCATAAGCTATTTTTCCAGCAAGTCTTTCTATATCATATACTTTACGTAAAGCTTCAACTACATCTCCTCTAAGCATTATATTATCTTTAAGTTCTGAAACAGCATCTAATCTATTATTAATTTCATTTATATCTAATAATGGATCATTTATCCATCTTCTTAAAAGTCTTCCTCCCATTGATGTAGAAGTTTTATCTAATACCCAAATTAAAGTTCCTTTTTTAGATTTATCTCTCATTCTTTCTGTAAGTTCTAAGCTTCTTCTTGCATTTATATATAAAGACATAAATTTTCTCACTTCATATATTTTTATTTTATTTATATGACCTAACTTTACTTTTTGAGTTTCTGTGAAATAATTTAATAATCCATTTATACTCGAAACAACAAAATTATCATCTTTTTCTAATTTCTCTATTTTCTCATCTTTACTATTTACTAAATTATATAATTTTAAAAGCTCTTTAGAATCTTCAGAAAATATATCGTCTTCTCTAATTGTTACAAAAGTATTTGATCTATCTTTCATTATATCTAATTCATCTTTTGAATTTCCCATAGCTGTATTAACTACTAACTCTGCAGGAGTATATCTAGCATATTCATCTAGTAATTTTTCAAAATTATTTTCATCAAGCTTTATTTTAGTAGCATAAAAATCACCTGTACTAATATCACAAACAGCAAGTCCATAATATATACCTTTTTTTACTATAGACATAATATAATTATTTTTCTTTTCTTCTAACATATTAGATTCAATAACTGTACCAGGAGTAACAACTCTAATAACATCTCTTTTTACAATTCCTTTAGTAGACTTTGGATCCTCTAATTGTTCACAAATTGCAACTTTATACCCTTTATTTATTAATCTTGATACATACAAATCAACAGCATGATGTGGAACTCCACACATTGGAGCCTTTTCCTCTAATCCACATGCCCTACCAGTTAAAGTTATTTCAAGTTCTCTAGATGCAGTAATTGCATCATCAAAAAACATTTCATAAAAATCCCCAAGCCTATAAAATAATATACTATCTTTATATTTCTCCTTTGTTTGCATATAATTTTGCATCATTGGTGATAATTCTCCCATTGCCTTATACTCCTTATCTTAACACACTTATATTATATTTAATAACTACCATATATACACATTTTTTAATACAATTCTTCTAAATTTATTTCTTCTTCGTCAATATCAAACAAATCTATTCTTCCAATTATAAATTCTTCTAATCTATTTTTAAAACCATTTTTTATAAAAAATTCTAATCTTTTCTCCAAAAAATCTGAATTAAAAGTAAAAATTTCACCATTTCCTTTTATCATAAATTCAAAAGTTTTATCAGACAAAATAAGTTTTAACATTTTTATATTTTGTTCTAAATTATCATCTTCAACAGTTAAATAATCAGGATTCATTCCAATTACTTTACTAATCTCATCTTCAGAAACATACTTTTTTAAAGTTTCTATATTTTTCTCAACATTTTTTGGATCACAAACTATAAAAAAAGGATTTTCCATTAAATCATCCTGAATTGCATTTATATCTATTCCTTCATGATGTAATATTTCAAATTTTACTATAATACTTTGAAAATCTTTTTCTCCTTCTAACATATCTATAATATAATCCACAAAATTACTATCTACATTTAAATCAACCATATACTTTTTAAATTCTTTTACATCAATCATAATTTCTAAATAATCTCTCCTTCTAAATACCATTTATGATTTGACAAAATTTTTACTTTTACCAAATCACCTTTAGTTTTTTTTTCATTTGGCTTAAATACAACAACTTTATTTGAATCGGTTCTACCAGTAAGCATATTTTTATTATTTTTACTTGGACCTTCTATTAGAATTTCTTGAATAGTACCAATATATCTATTGTTAATTTCATCAACTCTAGCATCATATAATTCTTTTAATCTATCAAATCTTTTATGTTTTATATCTTCTGGAACTTGATCTACTCTTTTTGCAGCAATAGTTCCTTCTCTTTTTGAATATATATACATATATATCTGCTCAAAATCTACTCTTCTTACTATATCTAAAGTATCTTCAAATTCCTCATCTGTTTCCCCAGGAAATCCAACTATTATATCTGTTGAAAAAACAGCTTCTGGAATTTTTCTTTTTACTCTATCTACTAAATCCAAAAATTCTTCTTTAGTATATCTTCTATTCATTTCTTTTAAAACCTTATTATTTCCAGCCTGAAGTGGCATATGAATAACTCTAGAAATATTTTTATTTCTAGCCATAACATCTATTACATCATCTTTAAATTCACTTGGATATGGTGATTCAAATCTAATAATTTCTATGCCCTTAATTTTTGCAACCTCATCAAGTAATTCTGCAAAATTCCTAACTTTATCATTTCCAACATAAGAATTAACATTTTGACCTAATAAAGTTATTTCTTTATATCCCTCTTTTGAAAGTTCTTCAATTTCACTAATAATTGTCTCTGGAGCTCTACTTCTTTCTCGTCCTCTAACATAAGGCACTATACAGTATGTACAAAATTTATTACATCCATACATTATAGTAACAGAAGCCTTATATTTATCATTTCTTTTTACAGGTATTCCCTCAACAATTTCTCCATCAATATCAATTACATCTTTTACTTTCTTTCTTTCAATTAAAGCTTTATATATATTTTCAGGTAAATTTTGAATTGTATGAGTTCCAAAAATTATATCAACATATTTATAACTCTTTTTCAATTTTTCTACCATAACAGGCTCCTGCATCATACATCCACCAATAGCCACAATAGTACCATTTTCTTCATTTAACCTTTTTATCTCACCTAATTTACCAAACAAACGCTCTTCTGCATTCTCTCTAACACAACAAGTATTAAATATAATAATATTTGCCTCATTATAATCATCTGTTCTTAAAAACCCCATATCTTCAAGCATACCAGATATTTTTTCTGAATCATTAATATTTAATTCACACCCAAAAGTATTAATATTATACTTATAATTTTTTCCACCAATTTCATTTTTTACTTTTTTAGTATACTCATCTGAATAAATAATCAATTCAATCTCCTCCCAAAACATAGTTATTTTATAACATTTATATACATTTTTCAACATTTTATAAAAATAAATTTAAGATTCTATCAATATATAATTCTTTATAATTTAATAATTCTTCAAAAACTTAAATGAATATAACTTACACCACCTATTTTTATAACTTTTTTAATATAAATATTAAATATATTAAAAATATAAAATAAAAAAAATATATAAAACATATAAAATAAAAAAAATATATAAAACATATAAAATAAAAAAAATACAAAAAAACTTAAACAAAATAGAGTAAGATATGGAGTATATATATTTATTTTTTGAGCGAACGAATGTGGGGACCGACAAGCTACTAATTCTTAGAAAAGGCGTCACCCTCAAGGAATCCCTCAGGCAAACAAGCCGTTTCTTAGAATTAGTTCGCAGTTGGGAGTGAGCCAAAAAATAAATATATATACTCCATATCTGGCCAACGTCTTTGCCAAACTACATTTATCACTAAAAAAATATAAAAATATAAAAACCACATCTCTATCAAAATATATTTATCACCAAAACAAAAAAAAAATATCTGCATTGACGATTGAAAATCGTCAATGCAGATAAAAAAAATCTATAACTTAAAAAACTTATAAGTTTTCCCAAAATCTTCATATATCTCAATAAAATACCCAGAATAAATTGACCCCTCAGAATTTTCAAAATGTACATTACAAGAAAAATTGCAAACAAATCCTTCATTCAAATTATTTTTTATATGAATTGTAAAACTTATTTTTGGCATAATATCTTTAAGATCTATATCTATATCTTTTAAAACTCTTCCATCATAAGATATCGAACTATTTTTAGGAACAGAGTAATTCTTAAATATATTATCATTAATATAACTAATAGATATAGGATTACTACAATCCGTATAAAACACAGGTGTATTATAATATTGAGAATCATTTTCATCATTTTTATATATAATATCATATCTTAATTCTTTATCTATTTTATCATAATCATATTCTCTAAATTTCCCCATATTAAGAGGATTTTTATAAAATAGACTTTGCTTATCACCTAATTTTGTTGGTGGAAGAGTAATTTTAAAATTATCAACATACAATTCTTTAACTGTATTTTCCTCTGTAAGCTCAGCATTATCATAGTGATTATCTATATATAATGCTAAATCAGAATATTGAGAAATATTGAAATCAGAAAGATTATCACTATTATCTTTAGCTTCAGCTCCACTATAAGTCATTAACTTTGAAATTCTAAAAACAGTATTTTTATTTTTTTCATAAATCCTTTCTGCATATCTTGTATCTTTATTTCTCAAATATAATTCTATACCAATATATTTTACTCCTATAAAAACTAAAGCAATAATTACAAATATTAAAAATACAATTAAAAATATTGCTTTTTTTTCTTTATTCACAATTTTCTCCTTCGTATATAGATTATAGATTATTATACAATTGTTTCATATATTTACAAACTTTATTATGCCATTCCTTATCACTAGCATATCTAACATTAACAGCTTGTGCTGTATTACCATTAAAATATGCACCTGTTGCAACATCACCATTAGCTAAAATTGTTCCTGAAGGATTCAAATAATTATTTGATAATGATTTTGCTAAAATTTCTATTCCATCATAATATGTTTCAAATGTAAATGCACTTTCATATGGAGATGAATCATAAGCTCCATATCCAAATAAATTCTTTTTATCTCTAGCTATTTTTGAAGTACCCCAAGCACTTTCATGAATACCAATTGAAGCTAAAAAAACACCATTTACATTATAATTTATATCTGCTTTATAAAAATCTTCAGCAGCTTGTTCAAAAATTCCATATTTATCTTTAGGATTATTTGATAAAATTCTTTTAAAATCCTCTAAAGTTAATCCACTAGATTTATTTAAAGCCATATCATCAGATACTGCAAGTTTAATTTTTTTAATTCTATTTGCTTCTAAAATAGTAGGTGTAGCTGTTGAAGAAGTTAATTTTGAACTTAATATATATCCTTCAGTACCATCATATTTAACTTTGCACCAATCCCCAGACATTTCTTGTAAAACCACTTCTAAACTAGAAGGTATAGCTGTTAACTCTTTTGATGATGAAGATGCTTTCTCATTTAACATTACATCCTCAGTTACATAAATTGTATCACCTAAATTTACTTTATTATCCTTTAAAAATTCTGAAGTACCAACTCGAATAATTTGTTCAACTGGCTCTTCAGTTACCACTTCTTCTATAAGATTTTCATCAACTAATTCAGAATTTTCATAAGTTTTTATAACTGTAACATCTTTAGAACCATTTTTTCCCTCTTGATCTATAATTTGTTCATCAAGAGCCATATTTTCATCTTCTACATATTTTGTTTCAAATTCTATTTGAACAGGCTCTTCTATTAATTCTTTAGTTTTTAAAATACTTACATTTTCTAATAAAACATTTTCTAAATCTATTGCACTAGAATTAGCTTCAAACTCTACAGCAGATATAGCTTGTACATCTTCTACTTCAGAACCTTCCATTGAAAAAGCAAAAATATAATTTGCAAAAACACTAAAAGAAATAGAAATCATTATAATTAAATTCATAGCAATAAGTTTTTTTAATCTGCCTTTAACTTTTTGTTCAGCTTTATAGAAAAAGTTTTCTTCTTCTATTTGCTCTAAATTTATATCGTTATAATCATTCCTACTTTTTTTTCTTCGTATTTCATTAATCTCTTTGAAAACATCTGCTAAGTTTGTAACATTATCATCTGATTGAACATTATAATTAATACTATTTTTCATAAAAACCTTACCTTTAATATTTTTACATTATTTATTATATACCAAATTCAATTTTATGTCTATACAATTTTTATACAAACAAAATAATAGTAAATATTTTTTATGTTAACCTATTAATATAGAAAATTAGAACTATAGTGGACATTTTTTTATGTAAGACTGTTAAAATATATTACAAAGTCCACGTTAAATTGTTCGTACTTCAATTTTGACAAAAATTGTGTGCAATGTTTATATTCAGCATATCTCGAGAGAACCTTCCTACTGAAAAAAAATAGCATATATATATGCTATTTTTCATTTGATATTTCATTAAATAAATCTAAATTTCCATAATCTTTTTCAATAGAATTTTGTTTTTCTTCTAAATTTATCATTTTTCCATTATCTAAGAAATTCATCCAGTCTATTTTAACTTCATGATATTTTTCTATATTTTTTAATCTTGACATTTCTACCTCCACCACTTTTATAATACTTTTATAATACTCTTATATGTTATCATAAAAGCAAGCTTATGTCAATGTTTTTTGTTTATTTGTCAAAAAAATGAAATTATATATATTTACAAAATATTCTATTTTTAATAATGAATTTTATTATCAGTTAAATTTTTAATATTAGAAACATTATTCATATATTTTTTAAAAATAGCTCTATTTCCATTAGATTTTATGACATTTAAATAAGCTATATAAGAACTAATTTGATTAGAAATATTATCTTCAAAAAAATTATCTCTTTTTAAAGCTCTTTCAACTTCATAATTAAATTTGAATTCTTTAATTTTATTTTTAAACCAATTAACTATTTTATTTTCTTTTTTTAAAACTAAAGCGGTTTCATTACTCTTATTAGAGTATTCATTTTCTTCAAATTTTAAATATAATCTTGGTTCTAGCTCTAATTTATATTCTTTTATTTTTGAATCACAATCTATACATTCATTTAAAAGTTTTTCAAAAACTTCTACTATATTATCATTATCATTTTGAGTATGATTACGAATATCTTCTTTTTCTTTTAATGAATTTAAAAGATTAGTTCTCTTTTCTATAAATTCATATAAAATTTTAATTTTATCATTTGTCTCTTCCATTAACAACACTCCTAATTATTATATAAAGGATATTTTTGGCAAATTGTATTTACTCTATTTTGAACTTCTTCTTTTCTATTTTCAAAATCTGTAGCAACAATATTAATAAGTTCTGCAATTTCTTTCATATCATTTTCTTTAAATCCTCTCGAAGTTACAGCAGGAGTTCCTATTCTTATTCCACTAGTAATTGTAGGTTTTTCTGTATCAAATGGAACAGCATTTTTATTAACTGTTATTCCAACTTCATCTAATAACTTTTCAAGTTTTTTACCTGTGATATTTTTATTTCTTAGATCAATTAGAATTAAATGATTATCTGTTCCTCCTGAAACAAGATTAAAACCTAATTCAATAAGTTCTTTTGCTAATGTTTTTGCATTTTTTATTACTTGATTTTGATAATCTTTAAACTCTGGTTTTAAAGCTTCACCAAAGCAAACAGCTTTTGCCGCAATAACGTGCATTAAAGGACCACCTTGATATCCGGGGAATATTGCTTTATCAATAATTTTTGCATATTTTTCTTTGCAAAGTATAAGTCCACCTCTAGGTCCTCTCAATGTTTTATGAGTAGTTGAAGTAACAATATCTGCATATTCAACTGGATTTTGATGTAAACCTGCAGCAACAAGTCCAGCTATATGAGCCATATCTACCATAAATATTGCTCCAACTTCATCTGCAATTTTTCTAAATCTTTTGAAGTCTATTTCTCTAGGATATGCGCTAGCACCAGCTAAAATTAGTTTAGGCTTATGCTCTAATGCCAATTTTTCTACTTCATCATAATCTATTCTTCCTGTTTGTTCACTTACTCCATAAGGAATAAAATTATACAATTTTCCAGAAGCATTAACTGCACTTCCATGTGTTAAATGACCACCATGAGCCAAATTCATTCCAAGTACTGTATCTCCAGGATTTAGAACAGCTCCATAAACAGCTAAATTACTATTTGCTCCACAATGAGCTTGAACATTGCTGTGCTCTGCACCAAATAATTTACAAGCTCTGTCTCTTGCAATATTTTCTATTATATCTACATATTCACAACCACCATAATATCTATGACCAGGATATCCTTCTGCATATTTATTAGTTAAATAGCTTCCCATTGCTTCCATTACACTATTACTTACAAAATTTTCTGAAGCAATAAGTTCTATTTTATTTCTTTGTCTATTTAATTCTAACCCAATAGCATCATATATTTCTTTATCATTTTCTTTTAATAATTCAAAACTTGGCATAAAAACTCCTTCTCTAATGTAAATAATTTCGTTTGTTATCATATAATAAGTATAATAATTTTTCAATACCAAATTGGAACATTTTTCATTTATTTTTCTACAAAAATAATTTATTTAAAACTAATGAAGTAAACCCAAATTGTTAAACTTTTTGTTTAACAATTTGGGTTCATTTCATTATACTTACTATTTATATTAAATTTAATATTTGTACTAATAAAATAAGAATAAAAAATATTAAAATCATTATTATCAAATTCTCTTTTTCTTCTTTTTCAAAAAACTCATCTAATTTAAAAAAATATTTTTTTCCTAATTCACTTAAACTAAATTTTTTCTTTTTTTGTACTACTTTGCTTTTTCTTTTTATTCTTGGATTAAAATTTCTGTAATATATATTTTTGTATATATTTAAATCATCTGTTGTATATGTTTTAACAAAATCTTCTTTTTTAGGCTCATATTTTTTGTAATTTAATTCTGCATCATAAATTTCTTTTTTACTTTTTTCACTTAAAGTTTCATACGCTTCATTTATTTCTTTTATTTTAGCTTCAGCAAATAATTTATTCCCTTCATATATATCAGGATGATACCTTTTAACTAGTTTTTTATATGCATTTTTTATTTCTAAAACAGATGCGGTTGTTGGAATTCTTAAAATTTCATAATAATTCATTTTCTTTTTTCTCCACTTTTTTTCCATTTTTCACCATAATTAAACAAAATTTCTTATACTTATATTATACATATAATATTTTTTTATTACAATAATTTACATTTTTTTATTAAAATTAATTTTATAATTATTTTTTACTTTATTAAAATCTTTTATACAGTATGAAAGTATAATTATCATATTTCATAAATAAAGGGCGATTAATAATCGCCCTTTATTTTAATATAAAAATATATTAAAGTTTAAATAAATAAATCATTCATATTATAAGAACCCGCATCTTTATTAACTAAAAATTTTGCAGCTTTTATTGCACCATCTGCAAAAACGCTTCTTGAAATAACATTATGTGTAATTTCAAAACTTTCATTTTGACCAAAGAAAATTACACTATGCTTTCCAACTTCAGTACCACCTCTAATAGAATGAATTCCTATTTCGTTTTTACTTCTTCTTTCTCTTTTACTATGTCTATCATATTCATAATTCATTTTTCCATCTAAAGCTTCATTTATAGAATCTGCCAAAATTAAAGCTGTTCCACTTGGACTATCGATTTTTCTATTATGATGAGTTTCAATAATTTCAATATCTGAATCAGATAAATTTTTAGAAATATCGGCTACAATTTTTGCCATTAAATTAATTTCATAAGACATATTAGCTGATTTAAAAACAGGAATTTCTTTTGAAACTTCAGTAATAATTTTATCTTCATCTTCAGAAAAGCCTGTTGTAGCAATTACAATTGGTATTTTATTCTTTTTAGAAAAATCTAAAATTTTAAGAGTCGCTTTAGGAATTGAAAAATCAATTATGCAATCTGGAATTAAATTTATATCTTCTACTTTTTCAAAAACAGGAAATGGATTATCTCCTGTATCTATTTTATCAACTCCACATAAAGTTTCAATATCTTCAGTTTCTTTAATTCTTTTTGCTACCTCTTGTCCCATTTTTCCATTACAACCATTTATTAAAACATTTAACATATCTATTTTAGGATTAAAAGCGTAATTAATATTTTTACAAAAAATGTAAAAATATTATTTTAACGCTAATATATAGTATAACTATATAAAATCCATTCCCCTTTCTTTATTTTAATACTCCAAATCTTTTCATAGCTTTTTCTAATTTACATTTTCCTTCATCACTTAATTTTATAAGTGGAAGTCTAGGTTCATAACAATTATAGCCCATCATATTCATAGCCTCTTTTACTGGTATAGGATTAACTTCACAAAATAATGCATTTATTAAATCTAGAGCTTTTAATTGATTTAATTTAGCTTTTTCTACATCTCCATCAAAATAATCAAAACATAAATTATGAACATATTCTGGAGAAATATTTGATAATACTGAAATTACACCAATTCCTCCAAGAGAAAGTATTGGTATTATTTGATCATCATTACCAGAATAAATATTTAAATCATCTTTACAAAGATTAGAAATTTCAGCTATTTGAGATAAATTTCCACTAGCTTCTTTTATTGCAACTATATTAGATATTTTTGATAATTCTAGACAAGTTTTGGGCATAATATTTACACCGGTTCTACTAGGTACATTATATAATATAATTGGTAAAGTTGTTTCTTCTGCAATTGCTTTATAATGAGCAACAAGACCATCTTGAGTTGTTTTATTATAATATGGAGTTACAACTAAAGCTCCATCTGCTCCAATGCTTTCTGCATATTTTGTAAGTTCTATTGCAAATTTTGTACAATTTGAACCTGTTCCAATAATTATAGGAACTCTTTTTGCTGATTTTTCAACAGCAAATTTCATAACTTGCTTTTTTTCATCTTGAGTCATTGTAGATGATTCACCTGTAGTACCACATACAATAATACTATCTGCACCATTTTCGATTTGAAATTCTATTAATTTGCCAAATTCTTCAAAGTTAATTCCTTCTTTTGTAAAAGGTGTAATTATAGCAGTCCCGCAACCTTTAAAAATAATTTTTTTCATAATATCTCCCCTTAGATATATATTTTTTACTACTATATAATTATATATTCGATTTGCTTGTATTATATTCTATAAAATTTATAAAATCAAGAACAATAGTGAACATTTTCTTATATATGTCCCACTTGCTATGTCCCTTTAGTACACTTATCCAACTTATTCAGTGGTCTCGAACGTTCCTACTGAATAAAAAAAGATTAAGAAAAGCTAAGCTTTTCTTAATCCATTTACTATATCAATTAAACTAATAACTAAATATTTTACATCATCTACATCATTTTCTTTTCCAAAAGTTACTCTTAAGCTACTTCTTGCCAATCTTTCATTTACACCTATTGCTAATAAAACATGAGATGGATTAATAAACCCACTACTACAAGCTGAACCACTAGAAGCGCAAATTCTTCTTTTATCTAATTCTTGAACCAAATCGCTTCCATTAACCCCTTTAAAACAAATATTTATATTTCCAGGAAGTCTATCTTCTAAATCTCCATTAACTTTTATTTCTGGAATATTATTAGCAATATTTGCCAAATAATAATTTCTAAGATTTTTTAATTTAATAGAATTACTATTCAAATTCTTATCAGCTATTTCAATTGCTTTTCCAATTCCTACAATTCCTGAAACATTTTCTGTTCCTGCTCTTCTATCTCGTTCTTGATGGCCTCCATCTATTAAACTAAAAAAAGATACCCCTTCCTTTATATATGCAAAACCTATACCTTTAGGTCCATAAAATTTATGACCAGATACTGAAATTGCATCTAAATTAAGTTTTCTAACATCAACCTTTATATTTCCTATAGCTTGAACACAATCACTATGAAGATATATTCCATACCTTTTTGAAATCTTTGATATTTGTTCCATTTTTTGAATAGTTCCAATTTCATTATTAGCTAGCATAATAGAAATTAAAATAGTATTTCTATTTATTGATCTTTCTAATTGATTTAAATCTATAAAACCTTTACTATCAACATTTAAATATGTTACTCTATATCCCATTTTCTCTAATGATTTACAAGTATTTAAAACCGCTGGATGTTCAATTTTTGAAGTAATTATATGATTTCCTTTTCTTCTATTTGCTAACGCAATTCCTTTAATACAAAAATTATCACTTTCACTACCACCACTAGTAAAATAAATTTCATCTGGCTTACAATTAATACTATTAGCAATTTTCATTCTCGAAATATTTATAGCTTCTTTATTTAATTTTCCCAAACTATATATAGAAGATGGATTTCCATAATTTTCTAAAATATATGGAAGCATTGCAATATATACCTCTTCATCAAGCTTTGTTGTAGCAGCATGATCAAAATATCTTAATTTTTCCAATCTTATCACCTATCTTTATATATATATTATTAAGAATATAAATTCTCTATATATTTTATGAAAAAAAAAATAAAAACGTTCAAAGGAAACCTTTAAACGTTTAAATAAAAGAAAGGTGGCACCACTCCAAGTAGAGCGATGCCAATAAATAATTAGGATTTTTTCATGACTTTCTTTTTCTCAAGCAAAGCTTTCGCAGTAGCATCCATAAACTGACCGAAGTAATACAATAAATCAATCGTTTCATCAGTTGCATAATTTACTGCATGTTCCAAAAACTGAACAGGATTTGCCAGGAATGCTTCAAAACATTCATTATAGCACTCCATCAACAGTTCCTTGTCTCTTCCAGCTACATCATAATCGTCCTCATAAACAGCTGAAACGCAACCTTCAAGTTCGGGTTCTTCAAAATCCACTGTGCCAAGATATCTAGCACGAATTTCGTTATCCTCCCTTTTTTTCCACCTGTCTGTTACATGTTGACGTTCAAGAAGATCGTAGCGTTTGCAAAAATGCTGGCTTTTAACCCACCACCTATGTTCAGGATCCATGAACCCCTGTTCTTTGAGAGTTCTCTGAATCTTCTTCTTGGCTCTTTCCTTCTGACTTCTACGCTTAGCGCGTCCTGTTTCATGAGAACCACGAGGATTTTTAGATATTGAGGATTTTTCATCTGTCTCTTCAATTTTGTCGATGAGTTCTTCGATGGCTGCTTCGAATGCTTCAGCACTCAGGCCAATTTCCAACATTTTTTCTGTCATTGAAGTATTCATATGCATATTCCTTTCTTCATAAAAAATTGACTAGAACATTATCCAGTCTATGATTTCTTGTGACAAATATATTATACCATAGTTACCATATTATGTCAACAGTTTTTTGATTTTTAACAAACCCTTTAATAATGTAAAAAAATAAAATATGGACAATTTTTAATGTCCATATTTTATTTTTAAACATTTTTGTTTGTAAGCTCCCATCTAACTATTTTTATATCTTTGTATTTATCTAAAATTCTCATATATTTATCATATTCTTCTTCCCAAAGTGCATCAGGAACTTTGTCGAAAGCAGAAAAAACTTTTTCTGCTTCTTCTAGAAAAATAACTTGTTCTTGAGGAGACAATTTTTCATATTTTTGTGCAAAAACATATAATTTATCTAGGGTATCATTAGCTTTTATAAAAGACCAAAAATCTTTTACTTGCATTCCAGCCATTTTTATTTGCATAACAGCAAATACACTCAAAAGAATAACCATAAATAATAATATTATTACAACAATTGCTAAAATTTCCACTTACAATTCTCCTAACTAATCTTTGGTTTGATTTAAATTATAGCATATACATTTTTTTAAATCAATAATATTTTTTTAAAAAGGCAATTCTAATTTTTTAAAAAAGCAAATCTAATTATCTACCACCAGCTCCGGCCACCACCTCCGGCCGCCTCCGCCTCCGCCAGAGAAGCCTCCGCCTCCTCCGCTTCCAGAGGAACTAGATGAATGAGCTGCATCATATGCATTTTGGCTACTTCTTATAGCTTGTGACATTGCTCTATCAAGTGAATGAATAAAATTATCATTAAATCTATTATCACCCATAAAATAAATATATGAATAATCTCTATTTCTATAATAATCTGGATTATTTATTTCTGGATAAACTATTTTTAATTGTTTAATTACTTGTTTAGATATACCAAAAGCAGTAGCATACACTAAAAATTTTTCCCATAATCCTAAATCAGGAACTTGTTTTTCATTAAGTAAAGAAAAATCTGTCATGTAATTTTTTAAAGCTTTCCACTGTAAACATTCTTCTGCCCCTTTATCAGATAAAATAGAAATTCTAGAAGAATTTCTTAAACATTTTATAGCTAAAACTACTGGTCCAAAAATTAATATTAATAAAGGTATAAGACCATATTCAAAACCTCCGCTAAAAAATACAGGTAGTAATATACACGAAATACAAAAAAAGACTATCCACCATATTACAGTTTTTTTGTTCCAATAAGAATTAACTTTTTTTCTTTCTTCATCTATATTATTTTCTGATTCGTGATATAATCTTACAATACTTTCAATGCTAGAAAGTTCATTATGTAATTGTTCATAAAAAATCTTTGTATAATTTGTAAGTTGTTTTGTAGTTATATAATTATCTGATTTAGCAGCTCGTAATATAATATTAAAAAATACTCTTTCATCTGGTTCTAACTCAACTACACTTTTATTTTTTATAATAATTGAAAAATCTTTTTCATCTATTCTTTCAAATTCTATATATCCTTTTAAAGCTAAGTCTAACATTGTTGCAGAAAATAATTGTGGTATATATGATGATATATATGAATTACTTTTCATAAAATAATATAAATACGCAGCTCTGCTAGGAGTAGCATTTTTTTCGTTAGGAATTTCTCTAAAATATTTTAAACCACTATTATTTCTTCTATATTTAAAATCAATTTCTTTCCCTTCTTGAGCATATTTTAAATATTTTACAATGAAAAATAGAGCTAATACTACTGAAATTAAAAATATAACAATATTTATACTTTTTGCTTTTTTTCTATAATTATTTGCTTCTTCAGCCCATTTTCCTTCTTCAGTTAAAATAGTATCTAAATAATTTGTATTTACTTTATTATTCACTCTTGAATATATATTTTCTTCTGTAACAATTCTTATTTCTAACATAGTATTATCTAAGAAATTGTTACATTCAAATTTTACTGTATCATTTGAAGCTTTTTCAATATTTGCATTATATTGACCATGTCCCCAAACTCTAAGTTTTTCAATATCATCAACAGCTTTTGGTAATTTTACAGTTCCAGTTACTTTTTTAGCTGAAATTGTATTAGAATTATCTAAAAACATCCAATATAATTCTGTACAATCATTATAAACTTTTACAGCATCCTTAATTTTGTAAGAAATACTATAAGTTTTATCTCCTGATGAATTATCAAATCCAACATTCCAAGCTATTTCAAAAGTATTTGGATCTTCATCTAATATTTTTGCATAAAAACATTGTGGAGATACATGAAACTGTTCTTCATAAATTTGTTCATATTCAATATTTGATGGAGAAACCTCTGTTACGCTTACATTTGTAATATCTGAAAATTTTGTTTTATCTAATTTAAAGTCTTTAAATAAAGTATTGGTATCAGATACATGAATATCCCAAGTTTCTATAACTTCCATACTTCCATTTTCGTTTAATGTTACATCATAATGTAATCTATTCCATTTTTGAGTCCCTGCATAAACCTTATTTTGAAATAAAAGAATTCCAAATACTATAAAGCAAATTATAAAAAAATATTTTTTTAATTTCATCTAATCCTCCAAATTCTACTTTAATATTGAATTAATTATACAATATAATTTTTTTTATTCAATATATTTTATTAAATTAATTTTTTATACATTTATTTAAGAACCAATTGGAAATTTTAATATTTTATTCATATTAACTTTTCTCTACATTTTTTATGCAATAGTAAAAAATAATTTTTTACTAATTATATAATCGAGTAGAGAATAAATAATTATTTTATTTATTCCCTCTCACACCACCACTCAAGCGGTTCTCGCAAGTGGCG
>CANRGN010000031.1 GCA_947630235.1 uncultured Clostridia bacterium | reverse complement strand
GAATAATTTATTTGATATAGCAGTAAATTATTTAAATATCTGCTAAATTTTATCTTGACATATTACCAGATGTCTATCTTATTTATGATATTAGCAATTTTTGATTAATGATTTGTACACATATCAATAATATCTTCTTCTTTAACATCTTGATTATATCTCTCATTATACTCTGAAATAAAATTAAAAATATTGTTTATGTAATCATCAACTTGCACAGCACCATCTAGCAATTTTTCTTTTAATTTATTAATTCCTCCTAATACATAACTTTCAAACACTTTATCGCATTCTTCTCTTTCAGGAGTACCTTTTGCATATTTGAAGGCTCTATTTAATCTTTCTTCTACACTAACTTTATTTTTATCATGTAGTAACATAACTAATGTATAATTATAATTTAGTATGTATGATTCACTTGACATCTGTTGATAATTTATTTTCTTTACATTTTCAACAACAACTTGTCCACTATCATCTCTTGTATCAGTTACTCCATAAAGCAATCCAACTATTGGAGCAATAATTAAAACATCAATGTTCCTATTAAATAATTTAAATTTTGTTTCGCTATCTATTTCTGATGTTAATTGTGTAACTATATTAGCGTGCTTACCTTTAAATGTATAATCCGTATTAAACATTAAAACTCCCCCACCTTTGTTATTGTACTATCTAATGGTATTTCTCTATCCTTTAATGCAACTTCATACTCAATACCTATTTTACCTTTCATTTCCCTTTTTGCAATATTTCCATCAGCATCTTTAATAAAAATTATTACTTGTCTTGCAATATTAGGAATTACTTCACAAATGTTTTTAATTCTTCGTTGATCGAATGAAGATAATGGTGCATCCATTACAAGTGGATATTCATCAGTTATACTATTTTCATTAGTTTTATCATTTACTTTACTTTTGGCAAGACTTATTACACCAACTATAAAAGCAAAAATAATTGAATAACTTTTTGCTGTATTAGCATCTAAATTAGTGTTATCATCTCCAAGTTCATTAACATAAGTTGTAATTCTATATTTATCATCAATACTAATAGTCATACCGCCAGCATATATTTGTTTAAATAATTCATTAATTTCTTTTTCTAAACTTTCCCTAGTTTGATTTTCTTGATAATCATAAGTTTTCTTTATAATATCATAAGCCGATTTTGCATATTGTCGTTGTATTTCTATATTTTGATTTCGCTGTACTTTCATTTGTAATCTATTAATCTCAGCTTCATCTGCTACTCTATCTTGTTCTATTTTAAGATTTTCAGCTTTTAAATTTATTAATTGTTGATTAAAATCTTTTACAGTTTTTTCATAATCCATTTGTCTTGATTTTAAATTTGCAATTTTTTCGTTAGAAATATTAAGAATATTTTTATCAATATCTCCTATTTCATTTTCTTTCTCTTCTATCTTTAAACTACAACCTCTAATTGTACTTAATTGTGATTTAATATTTTCGTAATAATTGCTACTACTTCTAATATTTCCATTTGATCTATCTACAAATTGACTTATTGATGTTCCTAAAGATTGTGGTGGAATATATTTTAATAAATCCATAAGATGTTGCGATGCATCGGATGTTGGATCTGATAAATCTGCTCCGCATAAACATTTTTTCCTATCCATTAAAAATTTAATAGTTTCAGCTCTTACATCTGGAATTCCTTTATCAATATGATCCGTTTCTTTCAATATTTCTAAAGCATCTTTAATTAATTTTCTAGAAAAATAATTATAAGTTTCTTTTGAAAAATTATTCATTAATGTTGTAATTGTATTAGCTTTATGTTCTTTTTCTCTTTGTAATTCCATATTTAATTGATTTAATTGATTTTGAGCTTTTTCTGATTCAGCATAAGAAGAAAGTTCAACCTTTGCTTTTTCAATTTCAGCATTATAGTATTTAAGTTGTGATTCTAAATCATCAATTCTTTTATTGTTATTTTCTAAATCTTCATTTGCTTTATAAATCTTATCTCTTAATTCTCTTGTTTGTTGGTCTCCATATTGGTCTATTTGAGAATTATATCTTCCAATTACACTATCCTTAGATCCTGGATTCAAATGCTCAATAGCTTTCATAAGAGCAGTTAATCCTAGTAAATTTTGAACAGCAGTTTTAAATTCATCACTTTTTCCTTCGTTTACTTCTCCAGCCATCTTTTCAATTCGTTCACCATCAAAGAAAAAATACTTTGATAAAGATTCTGGTAATATATTTGAAACTAAAGAAATATTCTTTAATGGATTATTGAAATTAGTTTGACCATCAGATTGTTTATTAATTACGTCTAATATACTTGGCTCTTGCTTAGTTATTCCATTAATATCTTTCTTATAAGTTTGAGTTCTTGCTATTACATATTCTACACCATTATGTTCAAGCTCTAATTCAACTTTTACATTTTCCACAGTTCCCGAAATCATTTCTTTTTCTATTAAACTATTTAATACAGATTTGTTCTTAAATCCTTCTGTTCTTCCATACAATACCCATTGAAAAGCTTGTGCAAGAGTAGTTTTTCCTGCTCCATTTTCAGCCATTACTAATGTAACATTTTTTTCTTTGTCAGTTGAAAACGAAATTTCATGTTCACCTTTAAAAGGGCGAAAATTATATAATGTTAACTTTTTTAACAACATTTTACTTCCTCCTCGATTATCTTTTCAATTTTTTTCTTTATTGCATCATCATTTAATTCTCTTGTTTTGACATTCTCATTTTCCAATTCAATTATATTTTTTATAATTAATCTTAACTTTGAATCATCAATAATTTCTTCCTGCTCTTTGTTTTGATTAGTCAATTTTTCATTATTCATAATATTCCTCCTCCAAATCTTCTGAATCTTCCCATATACGATATGTTTCTTTTATTTCCTCTATTAATTGATCTGATTCCATCCTATTTAAAGCTAAACTTTTAAATTCAATTATTCTATTTAATTCATTCTTTACCATACTTTTTTCACATCTAATTTCATCCTCTGTAAGATTTTTTGTCTCATTCAATGGTCTAGGCAAAGTTATAAAGTCATATATTGTCGAAAAAGCTTTTCCTGGAAACTTTCGTAAAACTCTACCTCTTCTTTGAATATATTCTTTAGGATTTGTAGTGCTTGCTAATATAAATGCTGTTTTTATTGATGGGATATTTACTCCTTCATCTAAGCATTTAATAGCAACTAATACTTGCAAATAATTTCCTTCATCAAATTTATATCTCAAAATTTCTCTTTTCTCATTATCCTCTTTCGAAGTAAACTGAGCGACTCGCATTTTTAAATTTTTCCCTAATATCTCAGTAATAGCATCAATTTGTCTAATATCTTCACCAATATCATCCTGTTCATCTACGGTTGTTGCACCACAATATACTAAAATATGATTATCATCTTTGTAAGGTTTTATTTCTTTCACTAAAGCAGATAATTTGTTGTATGCACCTGCAACTAACCTTGATCTTTGTTGAGCCAAAATTTTTCCTTTATCGCTTAATTTAGTTTTGCCATTTTTCTTAATAATACATTTTGCTATTTCTTTTGATAATATATGGTATTTATGTAATTCATCATCGGTTAAATAAACTAAAACTGGATAATACTTATAAGGAGTTAAAAAATTTCCATTTATTGCCTCTTCTAAAGAAAATTCAATACATTTTTTTCCAAAGTAATCAGTTAAAACCTTTGTTCCAGTTTCATCTCCATGACGCTCTAAAGTAGCTGATAAAGCTAGCCTATACTTAAATTTTTCATTTAATGTTTTTTGTAAATTTTCCGCTCCAAAATTATGAGCTTCATCAACCACCAACAATACATCTCCATGAATATCATTTAATTGTTTTTGAATATATTCAGTTGCAAAAGTAGCATTTGTACAAACAAAGCAGAAAAAATCTCTTACTCCCAAATTATAATCCATTATCGCCATTTTCACTCTTTGCTTAAAATCTCTTTGTTCTGATGAACTATGCCCAATTATAGGATTTATATTAAAATCAATTATGTCTTCTACCCATTGATTTACTAAATGCTGATATGGACAAACTATTACTACAGCTAATCTTCCTTTTAAATCGTTATATAATTTTGTGATTGCACCTAAACCTGCAAATGTTTTACCTGTTCCTGTTGCCATATCAAATATACCAATATAATTATTATTTTTCCAATTTTCTATTGCTTCTTCTTGATATGGATGTAACTGTTTTCCATCAGGAATTTTTGGACTATTTGTACTAACTTTTAATTTTTCTATTTGTGTCATAAATGGTTTGGCTTTGAATTGTTTTTGATCAATATCCCAATCTACAGTATCTTTTCTATAAGATAAGATTTTCTCTTTTACTATATCTGGAAAGTCAAATGTTTGTGCATTCGGATCAATGTTGTTCCATAATTTGTCAAAAGCATCTGCTTTGGTCTTTACTCTTTCATCATCATTCCAAGAAGTAAAAACATCTACTATTTCATAATTATTATTAAATGCTGTACTAGTTTCATTCATTGATCCCGAAAAAGCGACTATATTATTTTCCGAATCATACATTAATCCTAACTTTTCATGATACAATCCGAGCTGTTCACGATTTAAAGAAAAAGCAATTTTTATATCTAATCTTTCTTGTGCTATTAAGGTGGCTAACAAATTTAACCTTTCCTCTTCAAAGTAATTTTGAGGTTCTGTTATATATTGTAATAATGCTCTTTCTATTACACTTTCACGCAATTCATATCCTTTATTTATAGCTTCTATGTCCTCATCTGATAAATTTGGAGATGCAATAAGCAAAATTTTTCCATCATTATTAATTAATTTAGAAATGCCATAAGATAATTCAAGTAGAGATGTTGATGAAAAAAATCCAACACTTCTTTTATATAACACTGATTCTTTTAATAGTGGAATATAAAAATCATTTACAATATCATCTCTAGGAGATCTATATTCTTTTTTTATGGAAACATCTAATAAACTCATCTTTTCACCTCCTTCATAGTGTCTTCAATGCATTTATTAAGTCATCAATTTCTTTTTTGGTATTGAAATATCCTAAACTTACCCTTACTGTTCCACCATAGTCTATTGACGAGATAAAATCGTGAATTAATGGTGAACAATGAAATCCTGTTCTAACACATATATCAAATTCATCATCAAGGATACTTCCAACTTCATCAGATTTATAGCCATCTATATTAAAAGAAACTATACCAAGTATTTTTTCAATATCATTTGGCAAATATAGATGAATTTTATCTATAGACTTTAACTTTTCAATTAAATATTTTGTTAATTCCTTCTCATGTGTATAAACTCTTGTAATTTCTAACCATTCTAAACTTGCTTTTAAACTTGATATGGCAACGATATTTGGACTTCCTGCTTCATATCCATCAGGATATTTATCTAACATTTTTGGATTCATAGTATCTGAACCTGTTCCACCAAAAATTGTTTTATTTAATATATCTTGTTTTAACTTTATATATCCAGCTATTCCAAAACTACCATATAAAGATTTATGTCCCGCAAAAACAATATAATTTATATCTTTTAAATCTTTTATTTTAACAATTCCGTAACCCTGAGAAGAATCTAAAATATTAATTGCTTTGTACTTAACACTTTCTTCAAATATAATTTCATAAGGTAATATTAACCCTGTTACATTACTAATATGAGAAATAATAACAGCTTTAGGCTTTTTTAATGCAAACATATTCTTTAATTTTTCAATATCAACATTCCAAGTATCTTTTAAAAATGGAATTATAATAATATTAATATTCTTTTTTTCTTTTAACTCTTCTAATGGTCTAATAACAGAATTATGCTCAAAAGGTGATATGTATATATTATCTCCTTCAATAATATCGATTCCAAAAATAAGATTATTTAATGCCGAAGTAGCAGAATTAGTAAATATTACATTTGCATAATCAATATCATTAATAGTCATAATTTTTCTTCTTACTTCATCTATTAATTTAGTAGATTCTCTTGCAACTTTGTAACTACCTCTTCCAGAATTGAATGCATTTCTATTAGCCCTATCTAAAGCTTGATACACACATTCTGGTTTTGGATATGTTGTTGCTCCATTATCAAAATATATCATTTGCCACCTCTTTCTATATATAATCTCGTACAATATCTAATAAAACACTTATCTTTTCTTGCTCTGATAATGATGAGCCATATTCATTAATTATTTCTTCTAAATTATTTTTCATAGTCTTTCCTAAAGCAGATATTCCATCATCTTGTAAAATATTCTTTTCTATAGTCTCATCACCATCAATCAACAATATTTTTCTACCTGAATCAATGTTTTTTCTTTCTTTTATAGCAGTGATTATATTTTTTAATTCTTCTAAATAATTATCACATTGATTTGCTTGCCAATCTACAATGTAATACCCTGTTATAATTTTAGCTAATTTTTCTATTACATCCATCTCGTTATGAGTAGTAAAATTAGATACATATTCAATAAATTCTTTAACTTTTAAATTATAAATGGTTTTTGAATTTCTTAAATCATTTTTATCATACCATTCCTTTAATAATGAGGTTAAACTTCCTTTAAAAGAACTAGAAATAATTTTTTTTGTTTGTTCTATTAAAATTAGATAATAATTTTCAATAAATGAATCAAAATTGTTTTTCATTATATTTATTTCATTAGAAATATAAATATAGTCTTCAGTATCAAATATTTCCATCATTTTTTTATAAATAAACTCATTATTATTAATATCGGGTTTTAATAATTCGCTTTTTATTTTTAAATATTCTTCTTTTATTCCTAAACTTTCTAAAGGATTGTTCATTTCTCGTAATATTCTTGGCAAAGATAAAATCCATCTTTTCATTTCATCTAATAATTTTTTTAAATTAACTCTAGTAGTATCCATATTAGGTACAGAAAATATTTGCATTATAGATGCCAAATATTTTATCTTTTCAGTTGTACCTTTCTCCGTTAAAATATAATATTTTTCTGGATTATCATTAATTTTTACCAAATTGCTAGAATCTAAATCAATTTCTTTATTCATAAAATATATGATAATATTATCAGAATAATTATATAAACTCATTGCTATTAATATAGGAATTATACCCTTTCTAATTGAGTATGGTTCTTTTTCTAAAATATTGTATAATTTATCAAATGACTGTTTATGATTATCACTTTTTTGAATAAAATTCTTGATAATATCTAATACTTGAGAAACTGATTCCTTATCTTTTTTTTCAACGATTGCTTTATAAATAGTTGCTTCTGCACTTGTTGAACTATTAATCAAACTTTTATTATTTGATAGAACCGACTCTATAACTATATTTCTGGCTTTTTTAATAGGTGCGGATAAATCCTTTTTATTTATTAATTCATTATTGATGATTGGAGTTTTATTATAAACTAATTCACAAATATCCGATAAGAAAGAACTTAAATTTGAAACTTTTTTTTCAATTTTATCCTTATATAGATATTCCTGCACATTTTCTATTGAAAAATAATCTTTAATAGCTTCTATAATTGCTGAAGATATTTCAGTTTGCATTAAATTTAATTCATTAGTCAGATCATTGTCAGATAAAGAAGATTTTAAATAGTTAATAGATTCATATTCTTTTAATAAATCTGTAAAGTTCTTGTTAAAGACAGATTTAGGTACTTTAAGTATTACCTTATTACTATTAATCATTTGGAAATGATCAATTATTTCTTGAATATTTCTCGATGTTTTTAATAAATTTATAACTAATCCATCACAATAATTTGTATCAAGTAGTACATCAAAACTAGTCATATTTTTTATATCTTCTTCAGTCATAAATATATTCTTGAAGAATCTTGTAATTTTATAATTTTCGTTATATCTTCTAGGAAGAGAATATTCATCATCCATAATTTTTTCTATAACATCTTTCTCATTGATGCTTTCAAATTTTGATTCAGTTAAAGTTTTAATTTCTTTTGTTAACTCCCTATTATAAATAGTAGCAAAATCAAGATCATTAGTTATTTTTCTTCTTTTTAATACACTCTTTTCAATTAGCGATTCAACTGCTTTAAAATATTCATCCTCTGGAATATTTATAGATAATCTAATAGTTAAATCATCTGGCATAAAATTTTCTAAATCATTAATCATATAAATTATCGACAATGATTTTAATATTGATTTTTCTATTTCATTACTAGCTTTATGAATAGCATTTTCTGTTTTAATAAAAATACTTTTTATATTATCATTATTTTCTTTTTTTAATATTGGTTTAAAATAATCATAAATTTTATCTATAGAAAATAGTGTTTCACCATTATTCATAATAAACTTCTTTAATCCAAAACTATCATCATCTGTTAAAAAAGTGAAAAGAGTTCTTTCATTTTGAGCTACTTTTTCAGATAGTTCAATTAATGAATAAACAGTTATAGGATTTAAAGGAAAACAACCTTTAAATAATACATTTTCAATTCCTTCAACATCTTTAAATATTGGTAATTGCTTTACCAATTCATAAAATTGTGAATTTGATTCTAAATAATTATTGACTATTAAAGGAAAATTTTTTTGTTTAATTAATGAATAAGAAATAATTTCATAATTTTGTTCTAAGCTTCTATTAAAGTATATTTCTTTAAATCTACCTTCAACAGTTTTAAAAGCATTTACTTTGTCATCACTAAAATTTTTTAAATATTCATTAATTGTTTTATGAGTAATACAGCTCAAATGAATTTGTTCTTGTTTTCCAGTTCTATCAGCCAACTCAGCAAAATCTTGAAGAATTTTTAAATCTTTCATCATGCTTCCACTGTCAACACATTCCAAAAATTTACTAAATTCATCAAAAACAATATAAATTCCGTTATAGCCAAAATTACTAATTTCATAAGTAACATCTTTATATATTTTTACTATATCGGCATTAACTAAAGGATTAAACTCTTGACCATGCAAAATGCAAGAATAAATATTTTTAAATATATCATAATATTTTTTCGAATAAACTTTTAGACCTTTTTTTAACTCTTTTAATGTTACATTATAGTCTTCTAAACAATTTTTTACATTATTGATTGCTTCGTGATAATTTAATTCCCATTTTTCTATAACTTTCAAAGCAATATCAAAATAAGTGTTTACAACTATCTTATCTAACCCATCTCTTGCTAGTGCTTCTGATAAAGCTAATAGAAATGCTTGATTTAAATCGTTGTAGTTACTATTTATTATAATTGGCAACAATTTTAATTTGGATTTTCTAACTTCAGATATCAAATCAAATAGTTCTTTGTCAATTTTACCAACCTTGTTTAAAAAATCTTCAATATATTTTTCATCAGATTCATTATAATTATTTAACAATGTTATTAATACAAGAAGTAAATGAGATTTACCTTTACCATAAGGTCCTATTAAAGTAGTTGATCTGTTTTTGCCTGTTAAAACACTATGAAAATACCATTTCAATACATCACAACCATCTTTCGTTGGAATATATTCTTTTATTTTGGAAATATTGTTAATATCAAATTGAAGATTTACAGAATATTGAAAATTTTCATTAACATTAACAATTTCACTATATTTCATTTACTTTCACCTCTAATCATAATATTCTCTAATTATTTCTTCTAATGTCATTTTTTTATTTAAATAAATCATATTTAAACCAGCAGTTCTATTTATAATTATAAGATTATTTCTTTTCATTTCATCTAAATATTCATTTAATAAATTTTTATCTAAATTTAAAATTTTTATTGGGGAATTTTCTATAGAAATCAAATCATTTATACTAATATTATCTTTGTCTCCAATTACAATAGTAATCAAATAATATACAATTAAATAATTTAAGTCTTTATATTCTGGTTTATTTTTTTCATACAAATCCTTATCTTCTTTTTTTATCAAATTTAAATCAGATAAAGGACAAATAAAATTATTCTCTGGATTATCTATTTTTTCATCAATAGAATATGTTTTAATTATCATATTGACTTCATCTTGTAATATTTTTTCGCTATATTCTATATTTTGAGAATCTAATATATTACTAATTTGTTCATATATATCTCTCTTTGAAAAGTTCTTCGAATTACACTTATTAAAAAAAGAATTAAATATATATGCATCATTTTCATTAAGAATCATCATAATATGTATTAACCACCATGAAAATTTATCTTCAAGATATTTATCATATTTGTACAATAATTCTCCAAAATCACTTAAAAACACAGTTCTATTTTTATCAATTATTAATTTGGAAGCTAGCATCCAATATTTTAGAGATTTTACCATGTTAGTACCAACTCCTAAAATATCAGTTGCTTCTGGTGATGTAAATATTTTATCGTTATCTTTAACAGCTTTTAATCCTTTTGCTAACCAGCCTTCTCTTATTGAAAAACTTTCATGTCTTTTCATTTTTACTTTCATAGTATGATTACTCCTTATCTTGTTTTGTTCGTAAAACCTTTTTCATATAGCATCCATTATCAAAATGCTTTACACATTCTAAACATCCTACACATTTTTCTTCATTTATCTTATATTCTATATTAAAATTATTTTCATTTTGACTATTTAAATGTTTTATGCTTATTGCATTATATTTGCAAACACTCTCGCAAGCCATACAGCCTATACAAGTTTGATATTTAGTTATTTGATTTTTTAATAACATTTCATTAATTTTAGGGTTTTTAAATACAGGTGTATTTTTTAAAATAGATATTTTTATTAAATTTTGTCCTTCTTTACCAGCTAATTTTATAATAGGAGTTTTTGTGAATTTATCTAATACATATACTTCCCCTAAACGCTTATTTCCAATATTAAAATCTAATATTCCAAATGGTTTAAACAACTCATAAAATGTTTGGGTAATTGGCTTATTCAATTCAAAATTATAAGCATTTTCCTCCAAAACACATGGTTTAAATGATAATACAGCATTTTTACTATAAGATAGTCCATTTCCACCTTGCCTTGCTTTCCATCCACCAGAACTAATATATTCCTTAGGATCAGGTTTTCCTATTTGTTTAGCAAAATTCAATAGTATATTGTGAAATTTTTCATATTCATCTTTCATATAAATATGAGATAAAAATTCTGACCATTTACTATTATTAGGGCAACACCAGCATCCTACTCTTGAAAATCCTATTCTATAAGCATTATTAAAAGGAATTTTATTTGATAATATATATAGCCATACATCAAAATCTAGCCAATCTATAATCGGTGCTATTGTTTTTTGTTTTGTTATTTTTATACCATTACTTTCCCGTTCATATTTACTTCTTGCCAAAGATTCACTTCTTCTCAATCCTTGAAATGTTAAAATCTTTGTTTTATTTTTAAAAGTTGCATCTATTTTTCTAGTAATTGAACCAGTTTTAAAAATAGTGCAACACCATCGCATAACTCTGCTTGGAGGGCCAATTACTTTACACAATTCATTAAAATCTTGTTCTTTATTTTTAGCAACTAATAAAGGTGTTGTACTATAATATTGTTTAAATTTTTTTATATATTTTGCTGTTTCTGGATATTCTAATGTTGTATCTCCATAAATATGAATAATATTTTTTGTACCTATTGCTTTCATAACTAAATCAGATGTAACCGTTGAATCTTTGCCACCCGAAAATGATACAAACATTGAATCTAAATCATATCCTTCTGAAACTGTCCTTATATAATCATGAGCTTCTGTAACAAGTGAGTTTAATCTTAATTTATTAGCTTCAATAAAATCTATTATATATTTTTCGTTATAAAAGTTATCCTCATATTTTTTATTTTTTGTTTTATTATCTTCAAGAATTTTTCTAATAATATTCGCATCTTTAGTTTCAACAATATTTTTAACTGAAAATTTGATTTTTTTCCCGTTAACAAAATAATTGTTTCCCGAAGTATTCCATACTGATTTGCCAACATATTTAAAAGGTTCACCTTCAATAGCCTCAATTAGTAATCTTTCTTCAGGAAAAACAGGTCGTAAATCAGTACCTAAATATTTTGCTTCACTATGACATAATGGGCATATACAATCAAATATAGGTATATTGCAACTATTGCAATAATAAATTTCTGATTTATCAACAAAAGCTCTACCATGACATACAGGACATATACTACTTTCGCATTGCAAGTTATCACAATTATTACAAATATATTTGATCATTTTAACACCACCTTACTACATAAAAATTTGAATAAAATTCTTATATTAATTATAACATATTTTTATTGGATAAAAAACATGAATCAAAAAAGTTCTTCCAGTTTTTTTTAAAACTTTTATAAAACAAAAAAATGCTTGCATAACAAACATTTTTAATTTATATATTGAAGTATATCCCACTGATCAACTTCATTATCATACATTTCTTTATTTATATAAACACAATCTGTTCCCTCATGATAATAAAATCTTTTTTTGTTTATATATTGTCTAATTATAGACTCAATTATATCAATATTGTATTTATCAATTAAATATTTTTTTAATTCCTTAATAGTTATTTTTCTTTTTTCTTCTATGATAGAACTAATAAATAATTCCCTCGTAGGTGCTACTTCAGATTTAATAAACATTCTATTTCCATCTATTGTAAATGTTTTTATTGAAGGTATTATAGATACAATAGTTTCATAAAAATCATCGGTAAATTCCTCATTTTTTAAATTATTAAAATTCATGTTTCTTTTTATAAAACTCAAATTAAAATATTGATTATTTGATATAATTTCAAGTGTCTTATTTTGAAATTCTATAATATCTCTTTTTTCAATTCCTAATTTATTTAACTTTTTTGTGGTAATATACTTATCTTCATCAATCTTAAACAAAATCATATCATAAATCATTTTATAAAGATAACTATAAAAAGTTGAACCGATTTTTTTATATTCTGATTCTATAAAATAATAATCATTTGACAAAACTTTGTTTTTTAAGTAATCTTCTAATGATATTATATTACTTTTCATTATATAATTACCCCTAACCTTATAGCCCATTTTAGATAAATTTATATTATTTATCAAACGAAAATCATCAACATCAAATAAATCGGTAAGTAATTTTTTTAATGTTTTTATAGAATAAATATCACCTTGTAAATAATTTTTAATAATTTCCCTTTGCTCATCAGTAAATTCAGGACTTTCAACCTTTAATACATAATTATCTATATAAATATTAAAATTCGTCATCAAAAGAGCCTTAAAGGTATCAATCTTATGTCCATAATTCTCATATATAAATTGACAAAAGTCATCAATTCCTATTGGAGATAATTCTTTTATTTTATCCTCAATAAAATCGAGCTTATTATTACAATCAATTAAAACATCTGGCATTCTTGTAAAATTAAACTTTTCACTATCTGAAAAAAGTTTTTTCAGAATGTTATGAAGTTCATATTCATCACGAATATCTAATTCTTTCATAAGTAAAGGATTATCATTAAAAAATAGTTCAGTAGAATAAGCTCCTGAATCTACTATTAATAAATTGCCTAAATTAGTTATATCAACAGTTGATAAACTATCTATATCAAAATATCTATATCTTCTCTTATACGCACATATTATCTTCCTTGAAACAGATAACACTCTTTCAACATTTCGTGCCTCTTCTTTACTTAAATAATTTTGAACATTTTGCAAATTATATTTATCAATAAAATCATTATATAAATCAAGCAACTGATTAATTTCAATTTGATCACTAGTAGATTTTAAAATTGCTTCTAATATATTATTTTTATTGACAACCATATTTTCGTGATTATAAATTATTATGTTACATTTTTTTCTTAATTTTTCTTTTTGAACATCATTTAAAATATCTAAATCAAGTAAATCAGATTTATCTTTTTCACCAATAGAATATTTTTCCTTCAAATAATAATATACATATTTTTCAACTTCAAATATTTCACAAAATGTATTACAATCAAAATTATATTCAGAGAATAAATCACTATATGTATCCTCAAATACAACAGGTATTTTTGCTAGTGATTTTGCAATAACTTGTCTAATTCTTTCTCTAGTTACACCCCGTTCTTGACCAATATATTCTAATGTTTTTCCCTCAAGTTTTTCTAGCAAGATTATTTTATGATCTTCTTTTAAATTATTTAATGATTCCATCAAATATGGTAAGGAAACAAAATAATACCCTTCTTTATATTTCAATTCCCCACTATCAATTAAAAAATTAATATCCTCATCTAAATATTGAGTATCATATTTTAATAAACTCAATCCTATTTCTAAACTTTCTTTTGTAAATTTATCGTTATAAAAAGTATTTTTTATATAATTTAACACATAATTAGGATATCCATGCTGAATTGGAGTATCTTTTTTACTGTTCATATATTCTTTAATTGACTGAATTACTTTTTGATATGATGAGTTATTTATACCATATAAATTTTTAGCAGTTTCTTCGTCCATTAAAAGAACATCAGATATTTCTATTTTTTTAAAAAATAAATTATTTGCAATTACAGAAGATAAGCCAAAATCAATCAGCGAAAATATCGAATCTTCCTTTGGATTGTTTAAAATTAATGGAATTGCTGAAAGAATATCATCTTTTTTCTTAGATTTTTTCCCAAGTAATTTAGTTAAACATTCTGAATCAAAAGCAATATTATTAATGGTAATATTTTTATCATTTAAATTTTTAACTGTACCATAGGGAATTCCATATTCACAAAGCAAATATAAAGATTTCATAATATTAATCTCCTCTCTTTTCTAGTGATTATAACACACTTCTTTTTCTAACTCTAAAAGTTTTAAATAAACCTTTGCAGTTGTAATTGCATCTGATAAGGCTCTATGAGCATTTTCATTCGTTATTTCTAATTGTTTTGATAATGTATTTAATTTTCTATTTTCATAATTTAATTTTGATTTTAATCTAATAACATAATGCATTACATCAAAATATGAATTAGTAATAATTAAATTACTTAATCTCCCTGCTCTTTTCAAAAATTTACTATCGAATGCCATACAATTATATCCAAGTAAAATATTGTCTCCTACAAAAGATGCAAAGTCTGGAAAAACATCCCATATATCTCTTGCTTCAAAAACCATTTCATTTGTTATTCCTGTTAAATCTTCAATTTTTTTAGATATTTTCTTTTTATATGGATGAACAAATTCTTGAAATATGAAATTTTTAGAATTAACAATTTTGCCATCTACAACTTTAATAGCTCCTATTTCAATAATGGCATCTTTCGAAGCATCAAGTCCTGTCGTTTCAATGTCGAATGCAACAAAGTCTTTAAATCCAGTTTCTAATATTTCTACAGGATTAGGGTAATCTTTTATATCAATTTTATCAGGCTGAGTAGTATGTTTTCTAAGTTTAACATCTATATTTAAAGTTTTCATAAAAGATACAAATTTTATTTGATTTTCTTTTGCATTAGGTAAATATGGTTTCCGTTCTCCTTTTACTATCATTTGATATGTTTTATAATTGCTAACAATATCATCTGTAGGATTTTTTAATAATTTATCATATATTTTTTTTGAAATATTATATCTTCTAGTTCTAGTATAATAATTTGCTAATTCAAGCATTATATTACTATCATTACAATCTTCTAAAGATCTTGCATATCGATCTGCAAGTTCATAATCATAGTTAGAAAAATATGCATTCATAGTAGCACATTTTATAATATTTTTTTGTTTTTCGTTAAAAAAATCATTTTTTATAATTTTTTCAACATTTTCGATTAAGTATTTTCTTTTATCCTTGGGAACATATAAATTATTTTGTAAATAGCAGAATAAAGAGTAAAATTCTTTTAGAGGTGTATCTAAATAATCAACCATATTTTTAATTTCAGTTTCAAATGTATCTCTATCGATTAATTTGTTATTATATTTTTCAATCAATAAATAATATCTTGCTTCATTCATAAATTTTACCTTTTATAAAATAATTATTCTAGTGTAAATTTTGCTTCTTCCTTAATTTCACCAGTTTCAACATCATATTCTGAATGTTCAGTTCCAGAAACCATATCAGGTCCATAACCAGAACATAGTCTATTTGCTAATGTTTCTACATCATTTGAATCTTTCCATAAATATTTAACAGTTTTAAATCCTCTTCCAAAACCATAACAGTATTTTGATATATTAGCATTTTTTATATATTCAATCATTTCTTTTTTTGCTTCTTCTTTTTCTATACCAGTTGATTCTACAACTCTTTGTGCATAATTTGCTAATTCAAAATCATTGTCAGCAACTAAGTCTGCAAATTCTCCCCAAGCATCATAATTTCTATTAAATTCTATTTTTTTTATATCCGATAGTTTTTTTACATTCTTATCAACTTCTTCAATAAATTTCTTCTTATTTTGTGCTAATTGTTTTTGGAATTCACGATATTCCTCATATTCTTCTTCATTTTCTTCATCTTCTGGTTCATCATAATCTTCCATTCCAAAATGAATTTTACTATCATTTTCTACATTATCAACTAATAATTTGCATAGTTCAACGACATTTGTAGCTCCAAATATTGTTTTATTATCTAATGATGATTCAAATGATTCTGTTTTTAATTCTTGTTCTGTCAAAAAGTCTATATATAATACTGGAGAAAGTTCATTAGAATATTTTTCATCAACTCTTTCTACAAAACTAACAAAACATTTACAAATTCCTTTTTCATATTTTGAATATAAATCATGATATTTTTTTCCTTTTAAATGACCAATAACTATTTCTTTATATATAACATCAATATTGTTATTATTTTTTCTCAAATTCAATATAGTTCCTACATGAATTTCATTAATTATTTTGCAAATTACGAAATCACGAATATTAGCAGAAATAACGCATTGAGTATCATCATGATTTTTCTTACTTGTTTTTAAATCACTTAACGAATAGATAAAACTAGATTCACCACCATCATCTGGACTATATTCATAGGGATCATCAATATAAGTGTACTTTTTGTTATTTTTATCAATAATACTTATTTCAACTACAAAACTACTACTGCTTGAATTTGTTACAAAATCCGTTCTTATCTTCATTTTATTTTTCCACCCTTTCAATATTAAAATTATTATCTAATTCAATTATACTTTCAATTAAATAATTATCTATAAATTCAGTTGTTCCCATAATCCAATTACAATTATATATATTTTCTAAAACCTCATCTATTTTAATAATCAAATCATTCTTGTCTATTAAATTTATTTTTGTCTTGTATAATTCACCTGAAATGGTAAAAGCTAAATTAAGATGTTCATCAAGCCAAAATACCACTTTTCTTGTTTTAATTATTGAAAAACATTTTTCTAAAAAATTAATTGCCTCTTCATATTTTGATGTATCATTTTTGGTTTCAAGGAATTCTTTTATAGCTAGAGTTCTATCAATGCAATAATTAAATGAACAATTTTGGATTCCTTTAATTTTTGCTTTGGAATTTTCTATCACAATATTAAGTAAAGATTTACAATCGGAAAAATTTTTCAAGTCTATATTTTTTATTGTACCACCAATCACTATTTTTTCGACACCATCTAACTGTTTGTAAAATGAAGATGACATTTTATCTACACCAAAAGGTATTCCTATAATTTTGGAATATTCTTTAATTCCCGTTACAACAACAACATCAGACTCTTCTCTATATTCAAGTATCAAATTATTTAACTTTTGCATTTCTTTGTCTATATCAAGTTTGGCATCTAAACATTTTTGTTTAACAATTTCCACAGCAAATTGTGCATTTTTGCTAGTTTTAGTAACTTTAAGTTCTTTTGGAACTTTTATTGGTTTTTCTTTCTTTCGCAAGACATTTTGTTGATATAAATAATCTTTTAAAGTCATTCCAAACAATTCATTAGATTGATTTGCCAATGTCTTAATTTTTCCTGCATAATTTGGCTCATTCTCTTGTAATTCTGTTACACTTGAAAAAATTGGATTAGAAGAATACTTGCTTTTTAAATAGTCTATTATTTCATAAAAATCATTTGCTGGTCTCCCACCGAGATTTTTGTCGTTATTATTTATATTCATCTTTTTAACTATCCTTTCCCGTCTAAATATCGCCATAAAGTAATAATACTCTTGAACTCATTGTTTTTCCTTTAACATCAATTATGTATTCTACAGAATATGTGCCATTCCAATTAGATCTTTTAAGTTTTCCATTAAGATATTTTTCAATGGTTTTCTTTAATTCTTCTGATGAAGCAATCCATAAACAATTCATTTTATCTGGTAAGAAATAGCCGTTATCATGAATTGGTAATTCAGGAGCTGAATTAATAAATTCAAACATTTCATCTACTATAGTATTTTTTTCATTTAAGCTTGCATTCTGATATTTTTTCTTATATTCTTTACATTTTGGAGCATCATTCCAATCAATCCACATTGCTGAATCTCCTGTACCAAATTTTTCATTTTGAATAGTAATTGTTTTTAAGTTTTCCAAAGTTATTTTTTGTGATTTATATTGTTCTTTAAAATTAAAAATCGTATTGGGCGCAACATCGGAAACTGAAACTGTTTTTCCTTCATAAAATTCATCTATAGCTTCTTGATCATCATCATCTTCTGGATAATCATCCATATCTCTCCAACCTTCAATTTTTGCAGTTGAAAACAAAAGATTAGTTAACTGATCAATATTCTTCATTAAACTAAGATTATACTTTTCAAACTTAATGTCATTATTAATCTCACGAGGTATTAAATTGATGTCGCCACTAGCTGTCATATCTCCATCATCTGAAAAACAAGTTTCCTCACTTACTGCAAGCTCCATTTTGGCATTTTTGCCTTCTTCACTTTCATAAGCTATTTCTAAAATATAATTTGCACTACTAGAATTTGTTACAAAATCCGTTCTTATTTTCATTTTCTTTTTCCTTCCTTTCACATAGAACTATTTCAGGCATTAATGGACATCCACCCCTACATAGATTTCTTATTTTACAATTTGGGCAAGAATTTAATAGTATCTTTCTAAATTTATTAAAATTATTACTATTCCATGCCTCTTCAATTGTGGTCGGTTTTAATTGTATTTCATAATTTTTACTTTTATCAAAACTACAAGGTACCATTTTCATATCTGAACCTATATAGCAACTATATCTAGCTGCTTCACAAGTATCAAGTGATTCTAACATTATCTTTTTACAAAAATTAATTGCTCCTGGAACATTACAACTATCCATGCCAATCTTAAATGGATGTTTTTTATCAATTAATCTAAAAAATTTTTTTACCTTTTCATCTGTTACAGATAGCATATTATCTTTTTTGCCTAACCCAACAGGTTTATGTAAAAGAAATATTACAGCATTTATTCCTTTGGGAAAATCATTTTTTTCTAATCTTTCTATCGCCTCATCTATTGTATTGTTTCCAACAACATAGTGAATATTGGTTTTAACACCCGCTTCTAATAACATTTGAATAGAATCCAAAGTATATTTACTTCGATACCAACTAACTGCCACTGCTCCACAATACTTTTTACATATTTTTGCAATATCTTTTGTCATACCATATCCAGATGTGGTAAAATTTGGCACTAAATCATACTTTCTTGTAATTTTTAACAATTCTTCAAAATTTTCATGCTGATCTGGATCACCTCTTCCTCCTAACGCTAATTGATTGCATCTGCCTTGACACTGTTTACATATCCAAATAAAATCATCTAAACTCATATTATCTTCCACTATACCTAATCCATTTTGATAACAACCAATTCCAGCTTTAACACACAAACCAGTTTTTCCGTGAATACAATGGCCCATAACTCCAACATCAATCAAATGTGGAAAAGATGCCATAAATGGATCTACACCTGTATCAACTCCATGTTCATCTAATATACCAGTTCTAACATAAGTACCTGTCTTAGTATCAAATGCTGTTGCAAAATGATATTTTTGGTCTTTTATTACATACTTCATAACTTAATTACACCCATCAAAAAATTTTCTTTCATTACTAATTTAGTATAACATAAAAAACAAGTTAATTTAACTTTTTTAGACAATATTTGTGATTTAACTTTTTTAGACAATATTTTTACAATAAACATATTGGAATGCTAGGATGCAGCAAACCGCAAAGCGTGATAACTTTCAATGTCGAAAACGAGACTATTTTGAAAGAATTTTGCAGGAGTTTGGCAATTGTTAATTTAAAGGATATATAAACCAAAAAATACAGATTTTTTAAAAATTAAAATAGACAAACAGTAGATGTAAGGTTAAAATATCTATTAAAATAATTTAATAATTATTTTAGCTAGGATTGTAATCCTAGTTTTTTAAATTTAAAAAATGGTAAAAAAAAAGAAATTAATCACCCTTCAAAAACTGATAATTTCTTTTCTCCATCAAAGGATGATTGTATGATAACACTTAATAATGAAAAAATCAAACAAACTTTAGATCAAGTGCAGAAATCTTAGTTCTCAAAGTAAACGTCATTTTAGTAAAAGTAGTTGCAATTACTTTGAGAATAAGTGTTGCATTTACATTGAGAATTGTATAAATTGATTATCAAGCATAA
This sequence comes from uncultured Clostridia bacterium, assembly GCA_947630235.1. Lineage (GTDB taxonomy): Bacteria > Bacillota > Clostridia > TANB77 > CAG-508 > Scatovivens. The sequence goes on along the minus strand of CANRGN010000031.1, from coordinate 6,834 downwards.
TATATTATATTAAAGTTGCATTTACTTTAAGAATATCTATTATCTCTAAAATTGTAATTAATCTTATATATTAAATATTCTATATTTAAAAAATTAAAAATTCTTTGATTCTTTCTTCTAAGAAAGAATGCCTTACCGGCGAGGTTTCCCTTATAACCTTTCCCGGCTTCTTTGCTTACTTTCTTTTCCGTAAAAGAAAGTATGGCCCGTCTGGCAAGACTCTGCATTTTCTTGTCCAATTTGCTCTTATTTTAGCTAATTTATTTTTTAAAATTTGATTAATTTATTTTTTAAATTGCTATTTTTTTTATTTTTTCCGTTCTTTTTATGGTTATTTTATTTTTTAAATTACTGGTTTATATATTCTTTAAATTAACACATAATTTTAAAATTATTCGAGATCTAGTGATTTAATAGTTTCATCATAATTTGTCTCAATTTGATATTTAGTTAAATCAAAATTATTCTTTTTTGCAATTTCAATTAATTCATCATTAGAAGCTGTTTCTATATCACTTAAATCAACAATTGCCATAGGCAAACCAGAAAACATTGCTGATCCAAAGTAATCAATAAGATCTTTTCTTAATTTTTCAACATCAATATTCATACTAATCATCTTTCTTATTTACTATTTTTAAAATATCTTTATCTTTTTGTAATTCTTTACTTGCATATTTTTTTGCATTCCTTGTTTGTCTAACTGCTTCTATTACAACTTCTTTGTCATTTTTTAACTCTTTACTCGCATAATACAAAGCTCCACCTTCTTGTTTAACTGCAGATAATACTATTTCTTTATCATTTTTAAATTTTCTTTTAACAAATGCTAAAGAATATTTGTTTTTAATTGCCTCTATTACTAATTCTTTGTCATTTTGAAATTTTTCACTTGCATATTGTAATGCTGCCCCGTCTTGTTCAACTGCTGCTAATACAATCTCTCTATCATATTCTAAATTATCACCAACATATTGCAAGACTTTACCATTTTGTTTTACTGCTTCTAAAACAACTTCTTTATCATTCCTTAATTCTCTACTTGCATATTCTAATGCAGCGGGTTCATTTCTAATTGCTGTAAGTACGACTTCTTTATCATTTTGTAATTCTTTACTCACACATTTTAAGACACAACCATCAGCTTTCACTGCTACTAACACTACTTCTTTATCATTTCTCAACTCATTACTTGCATAGTACAAAGACTTTCCATTTTGCTTTACTGCCGCCATTAATATTTCTTTATCATTCTTTAATTCTTTGCTAGCATATTGTAAAGCCCAACAATCATTTTTTACTAATGGAAATATAAAATTTTTATCGTTTTTTATTTCATCACCGGCATATTCTAAAATTCTTATATCTTGCTTTATTGCTTCTGATACAATATTTCTATCACACTTCAAGTTTTCACTTGCATATTGCAAGACTTTACCGTTTTGTTTTACTGCCATTAATACTATTTCTTTATCATTCCTTAATTCTTTGCTTGCATATTGTAAAGCCCAACAATCATTTTTTACTAATGGAAGTATAAAAGTTTTATCATTTTTTATTTCATCACCGGCATATTCTAAAATTCTTATATCTTGCTTTATTGCTTCTGATACAATCTCTCTATCATTACGAAGCCTTTCATTTATAAATTTTAAATAATATCCAAATTGTTTTATTGCTTCTAATACTACTTCTTTGTCATTTTGTAATTCTTCACTAGCATAATATAAAGCATCACTTTCTTGTCTTACTGCTTCAAGTACAAATTCCTTATCATTTTGTAACTCTTTATTCATATTTTTTAAAACATATCCATTAATTTTAATAATATCCATCATAAAATTTCTATTATCTTTAATTTCAGGAGAAACATATTTTAATATTACATTACAAGTTACAAAATCTTCTATTATTTTTTTATCAATTGAATAAAAATTATTATTGCTATAATCAGTACAAATTTTTATAGCTTCTAATATTACATCTTTATTATTTTGTAATTCTTCACTTACATATTGAAAGGAATTTGGATTAGACTTTAATGATTCAATGATTATATCTTCATTACCTTTTAAATTATCACTAGCATATTCTAATACCATACCATTTTGTTTTACTGCCTTCAAAACAATATCTTTATCATTTTTGAAGTTATCATTTATATCTTGAAGTAAGTAAGGTTCATTTTTTATTATCTCTAAAATTACATCCTTATCATTCTTTAGTTCTTCACTAGCATATTCAAAGGAACTAGGATAATATTTTATAGATTTTAAAACTATTTCTTTATCATTTCTAAACTCTTTGCTAGCATTTTTTAATGCATTGGGATCTTTTTTTATTGCTTTTAAAACATCCTTACGATTAATCACTTGATTATCTGACTTTTTGTTTTTTATTTCACTAATTTTTTTGGAATAAATTATACAAAAACTTTTTTGAAAATCCTGTTCGTTATAATAGTTATGATTTTCATCTAAGTATATATATTTGTTAGATATTGCATGTTGAAATTCTTTTTTTGATATATCTTCTCCATAGACACTACTATATTCTTCATAAGTTTCAAAATCATAATAAGGAATATTCCACACAAATGGCGAAAGAGTGATAATTATATTGTTATTATGAAAATCTAATTTATATTCATTAAATCCATCTTCCATACTACATTCATAAAATAAAGATGCCTCAATATCACAATTTTTAACAGCTAAACATATATCAGTAAATAGTTCTTCTACTTTTGGTAATCTTCCATTTTTAGTTAATGAAGATCCTCTATATTTTCCAGTCAATTCTAACTTATCTTCAGAAATTTTTATTAGTAAATCCGAAAAATCATATTTGCTTTTTAAAAAATCTAGTATTCTATTTTTATTTTTTTTATCTATATTATCTTTTAAAGTAATATCTACTTTACTATACCAATTACTCATATTTTATGTTCTCCTTTTATCAATCATCTTCATTAGGATATTGTATAAATGGTTCATTAGAAAATAAACAATTCTTATCTTTTATTAACTCACCTAATGAACCATCTCCAAATAAATCATGTCCATCAGGATAATAACCTATAAATTCATTTTCTTCAAATATAAATATATAATGCGGATATTCATTACAATATATTCTATCCCCTTCTTTATACTTATTTTCTTTAATCTTTTTTTCTAATTCTTCTAAGTTAAAAGTTTCTTTCATATTCTCATCCTTCTTTCTATTATTAAATTTTTATTTATTACTTAATTTTTCTTGTAATCTAAGACTCGCATATTTTAAAGCATTAGGGTTATTTTTAATAGCTTCCATTACTACTTCTTCATCATTTTTTAATCTTTCACTAGCATATCTTAAAGAATTACCATTAGTTTCTATAGCAGTTAATACTACTTCTTTACCATCAAATAATTTTTCGTCTATAAAATCAATTACTTCTGGCCAATTTTTTAGTGCGGCAATAGCAACATCAATATCACTACACCAACGATTCAAAGATCTATCATTATAAAATACATATAATATAAAGCCATCAATTGATGCATCCTTGAGTACAAAATCTTTCTTTTTTAATAAATCTTTGGCAATATAGTCTATTGGTGGTAATTCCCAATAATGTTTAAGAGATTCTAAAGCAACTTCTTCATCGTGTTGCAACTCTTTACTAGCAAATTTTAAAGTATTTCCATCTTTCTTTACTGCTGTCATTACTATTTCTTTATCGTTTTTTAACTTGTCACTAGCATATTGTAAGGCATATCCATTTTGTTTTACTGCCTCTAGTACTACATCTTTATCATTTTGCAATTCTTCACTTGCATATTCTAAAGCATACCCATTTTGCTTTACTGCTTCTAATACTACTGCTTTATCATTTTGCATCATATTATTAGAAGGTTGACTCTTTTTTTAGGAATATTAATTTTAAATGAATCATCATTTATAAATTCGTTTTTAGTTATAACAAGTTCCTTTGGCACTTTATCATCTATCTTTTGGGCTTTATTATAGTGAAAATAATCGGTTTCATATCCATCTTCATACATTACGAAAATTCGAATATCTAAATCAAATAAAACTGCAAAGTCAACTAATCTATATTTAGTATATTTATTGATATCATCATTAGAAACTTTTTCTATATCTTCCTCACTTAATGGTTTAACATCATCTTTATTATTTGCATAAGCACATATACCCCATTTACAATCACTACAGAATATTATTGTATAATCTTCTTTTGTTCCATCACATATATAATCAATTATATCTTCCACAAGGAAAACATCTAAAAATTTTTCACAATTTATCTTTTTACCTTTTATCATTCCTTTAAATAAACAAATATTTGCCATATTAAATTTCTCCTTCTATTGTAACTACACTACCTATATTAGTTTTATTAACAATTATTTTCTTATCTATTCTATTCATAAGTTCTGTAACATGCGAAATTATACCTACTAATTTATCATTTCCTGAAAGATCAGTTAAGATATTTAAGGCTTGATTTAAAGATTCAGAATCTAATGAACCAAAACCTTCATCAATAAATAATGAATCAATTTTAATACCACCACGGTTATTACTAATTCTTTATATTCTTCTAAAACATTATTTAGTAAGTATATATTTTTGATCTTCATAAAATGATTCTTCTGATAAATTTTTACCTAAATGTAAATCACTAGTGTGTAATATTTTCATCTTTCATACTCCTCGTATAAGCTAAATTTAACTGATTTTACTATATTTGTTAACTTTACTTTTATCTAAATAATTATTTACTAATGTTGATTTACCTGATAGTTTTTTAACTATTAGTTGACCATCAAGAGCAATCTTTTTTATTTCCTCATTACTATATGAAAGTGTTACTAAATTATGAATTAATTTATTTCTTTTATCTCTCCAATTATTCACCTTATTTAATAGTTCGAAATTCAAATGTTTTTTAATATATTCATCTTTAAAAGCCCGATTAAATTTTAAGGCCTTTATCTTATTATTTAGTGTTGGATCACTTATAATTATATTAGCATGCCTTAAAATTGATTCTGTTCTATCTTCCATAATCGCATATTCGATAAATATTGCTTCATAGTAAAATTCATTTCTTAAAGCTTTAGATAACGCTTCATGCAAAGACCTATATTTTATATTCTTTTCATAATTATTCATTTTTACTACATTCCTTTTCTTAATTTCTCATAATCAATATCCATATTAATTACTTTTCTCATTTACTATTTTTAAAATATCTTTATCATTTTGTAATTCTTTACTTGCATATTTTAATGCATCTTTATTTAGTTTAACAGCAGCAAGAACTACTTCTTCGTCATCTTTCAAACGATTACTAGCAAATGCCAAAGCGCCACTATCTTTTTTTATTATTTCTAGAACAAACTCTTTATCATTTTGTAATTCTTTGCTAGCATATTCAAATACAGAATCAGATGAATATTTTGTTTTTGTTAGTATTGCTGCAAATACTACTTCTTTATCGTTTTTCAACTCTTTACTAGCTGCATCCAATGCACCGCCGTCTTCTTTTACTGCTTCCATTACTACTTCTTTATTATTTCTTAGTTCTTTGCTGGCATAATATAAAGAATCTCCTTGATTTTGTACTGCAGCTAATAATACTTCTTTGTTGTTTCTTAAATCTTTACTTGCAAATTCTAAAGCTGGACCACTTTCTTTTACTGCTTCCATTACTACTTCTTTATTATTTTTCATCTCTTTACTAGCATTTTCTAACTCATAGCCATCTCTCTTTACTGCTTCGAGTACTACTTCTTTGTCATTTTTAAATTTTCTTTTAACATATTCTAAAGTAAAGTTATTTTTTATTGCCTTTATTACTAATTCTTTATCATTTTGTAACTCATTACTTGCATAGCTCAATGCATATACATTTTGTTTCATTAAATTCAAAACAAATTTTCTATCATTTTTTATGTTATTGCTAGCATATTTTAATGCAGCTGGGTCATTACTAATTGCTAAAGATACAACTTCTTTATCATTTCTTAATTCTTTGCTGGCATATTGCAATGCATAAGCATTTTGTTTTACTGCTACTAATACAATTTCTTTATCATTCTTTAATTCATCACTAGCATATTCTAAAGCATAACCAACTTTTTTTAAAACTTTTAACATTATTTTTTTATCATTGTTGAATTTAGCATATTTAGATTCTAATGTATTTGGATTATTAATCAATTCTCGAATTAGTTTATTTTTATCATTAATTATATCATCTTCAATATCATCATTTTCTTCTTGAACAATTTTAGAATACCAATTTACTTTTTCAATTTTAGACATTCTATTTAATTTATCTAAAAGTTTAGAGTTACCAGAACAATATTCATACAACTCATCTTCTATAAATTCTAAACTTTCTTCTAAATCTCTATTTTCTATTGACATGACGATGCAATCTATACCAAGTTCCTCAAAAATTTTTTCATAATTTTCTTTTAAAAGATTTTTTCCAATCAAAACATTATCTTCCCAATATTTAAAAGTTTCATTTGATAAGATACTTAAGCCTGTTTCAGAATCAGTATATTCTAAAACCAATCTACAATCATTATAAAAATAAGCACATACTGGTTCTCCATGTTCATCTATATATTTTTTTATGTTTTGCTTAACTTCTTCTCTATTCATATATATCCTCCTCGTATAAAATTATTATACTTTAATTATCTTTTTTAAACAAGTTCATTAAAAAAAATTACAGGATAAACGCATGAGAAATTATGCGCTTTTTATGATATTATAAAAATAAAAAAGAAAAAAGGTGGTAAAAGAATG
>CANRGN010000030.1 GCA_947630235.1 uncultured Clostridia bacterium | reverse complement strand
CCTCGTTAGCTCAGTTGGTAGAGCGCTCGGCTGTTAACCGATAGGTCGTTGGTTCGAGCCCAACACGAGGAGCCATAAACGATTTTCGTCGAACCATTTTGAAAACCTTGATATAAACGAATTTCAAAATTTCAACAAAATCGAAAAGTGAGAAAGAAGTTAGTTTGATTCAATAAACTAGCTTCTTTTTTTGTTATAAAAAGCAAAAATCTCTAAAAATTTATAAGTATTTTATGATGATTCTCGAAATCATGAAATTCGTTGTTTAAATTTATTTTCCTCAAATAGCGAATCTTCGCAGGAAATTTCCCTGAAAATTCCAAAAGTAAATATGTAAAAAAGAAATAATTGAAGAAGAATATCATAAACAAATAAATGTGTTTGCTCAAATAGGTGGAAAACGACTAGATTTCTGAAAAAGAGTCAAAAAGATTGTAAAAAAAATTAGTTATTGATATAATATTTTTAAATATTGGAGGAGTTTATGGAAGAGATTAAATTATTAAATAATGCTTTTAGAATATATAATCTAAATGATATTCCAGATTTATCAAAAAGAGTTTTAGATTATATTTTATTAAGATTGATAGATAATAAAGAAAATTTTGAAAAAATGATTGAAATGTTAAAGGAAGTAATATCATTTAATGATATTTTAAATGCCTTTAACGAAGCCTACAAAGAAAATGACTTTTATAAAAAATCTAATAATTATAAACAGGGAACGGACTATTATAGTGGAGCTTTTCCAGTACCTATTGGAAATATAGTTGTTGAAACTAATAATGTATTAGATGTTATTAAATTTTTTGTAGGTGGAATTAAATCAAGAAATACAATTACAATTTCACAAACAGAGTATTATGAGTTAAGTTTATCTAATATGGTTTTAATTATTTTTGTCGAGGCTCTTGCAAAGTTTAATATTAGTCGTAATACTTTGATGATATTGCCTTTTGAGGAATGTATGTATGAAGAATATGATAAGATTATTGAGATTGAAAATGGTAAAGATAGTATAAAACAAAAGAGTTTTTCATCTAAAAATGTAATTTATATTGAAAATCATGCATTTGATTCAGAGATAAAAATTGAAATAGAAAGACTTAAAGCTAGAAATATAAATTTTGAAATAATAGATGGTTCTTTAGAAAGCGCTTTAGAAAAAATAAAAAAAGAAAAACCAAAAGGTGTAGCTATATATACAAAAAATTCAAATATAGCCTATGATTTTATTACATTAGCTAATTCGCAAAATGTTTTTGTAAATAGTTCGATATTAAATGCGGAAGAATTAAATGATAAGACAAACAAATTCTATTACAAAAAGAAAATAATGTATCCAACAGGACAAGAATTAAATCTAGACGAGTATTATAGAGAATATACAAATAAATTTAGAGAAATAAAAACAGATTTATTTGCTAAAGAAAAAACGGATAACAATTTAGAAGAAAACAATAAGAAAAATGATACTGGTATTGAAAATAATAATGAAACATCTTTAATAGAAGTAGTTAATCCTTGGTATAAGCGAATATTTGAAAAAATTAAAAAGCTTTTTTTTAGAAGATAGGTAAAAAATAAATAAAATTGAAAAGGAATGTTTTAATTATGCTAAAATTATCTTTAGAAAGATTTAGAGAAATAAAAGAAAGAGTTGCAGAAATATTTGATTTATTAACTAAAATTGAAAATGAAGAAATACAAGTAACAGAGGAAGACAGTGAAAAACTAGAAAGTGAAATAGAACAGTTAATTGATGAAATACATAGTAGTGATTTATCTGACATTCCATTTGAGGAATATGAAGGATTCCATTATTTAGAATTATTTGATATTTCAGGGACAGGTGCTAATATTGATTTTAATATAATTCATGAAGTGGAATGGGGAACTGTAAGACTTAAAGGGTGTAATGTAAGAAATTTTGATTTTGAAAATCAAAGATATGATGAAGAATCATTTGATGAAGAATTTATGAGTCAACATCCAGATAGATTTATAGACAGAGAACTACCACAGGATGTAAGACAAAGGTACTATTGGAAAAGCTTAGAAATAGATGATATTATAAGATATGATTTTTATACTGAAATTGAAAATGGAAGGATATCTAGAGATGCGGTTGAATTTTTTGCAAAAGTAAAACCAGAGGTTGCAAGACTGATAGAACCAGATTTATTTGATATTTCGGTTTTACGATATTCTATAAAAAGTGGTTTAGAAGATTATGAAGAAGAAATAACAGAAGATGTAATAAAGACTATAATAACAGAAAAGATAGAAAGTGTTTTATCAAGAAGTTATTTAGATGTTAATATATATAAGAAAATAATTAATATTCCTAGTATTAGAGCATTAATTCCAGAAGAACAAATAATCGATTTTGGAGAGAATGATAAACTTGCGTCAAGATATTTGCGTGAAAATTTAACTTTAAGTGATATTCATGAAAATGCAGATATGTTTAGAGGAAAAAAATTTTTAAGTAAACTTTCAGAATTTAGATTTTCTCAAGAAAGATTTGAAGGAATAACAGAAGAAAAAATCTTTTATCTGTTTGAAAATTTTCCAGATATTGCTGAAGGTATAGTTACTGAACAAAGTCTTCTTTTTAGTGTTGTTAGAAATATTGATATACAAGCTCCAAAAGAAGAAAATTTTAGCAGTGTACAAACACAAGTTATAGAAATACTTAATAGTAGTAATGTAGATGATTTAGAGCCAGATACTAGAAAAACATTAGAAAGATACTATTCATTAGAAACTGTACAAAGTCGATTATCAGATTATGATAGAAGCAGATTAGAAAGTATAATGCAATACACAACTCAAGAAAGAATACAGGAATATGGTATTCCTCCTAAAATTTTTGAAGATTATGGAGTACTTTGTTTATTTTCTGAATATGGTTTAGAAACAGTTATGGAATTTGATAGAGCGAATGGAAATGTTTTTTCAAAAAATGATTTTGCACTTGCTAAAAAAATGAGAGATTATTATTTTCGTTATCCAGGAAATGTAGATGATCTAGATAAGACTATATATTATAGATCTGAACAACCAGAAGACGGGAGTGCTCCATATTTAAGCGAAGATTTTGAAGAATGTGTAAGAAGAATGATTGTAGAAGGCCCAACGAATGGGAACTATAGTAGAATGCAACCAATTGACTTTAGAGATTTTTCACAAGAGTTTAAAGATAAATTTCCTAGAATGTTTTTAGCAGAAGATGCACCACAGGAGTTACAGGATAAATTTTACACAAAGACTATCGATATAGGAAATCTTGTAAGTCATCCAGAATGGATTAGTTTCCTAGAGGGAAGAGATTTTGAATTAGGCATTCAAAATCCATATATATCTTTTATAAAAAATACAGATAGATATGAACATGCTTCATTTTTTGAAGAATTAAGAAAGTTAGAAGGTTCTGAAAGTGTTATTTTAAATTTTATTATTGATAATGCAAAGACAGTAAAAATGGCAGAGATGAAAGGTAGTGAAGGATTTAAACTATCATTTGAAAAATTAAAAAATTTGGATGATTTTAGAGGTTTTCTTGAAAGTGAAGTAGAAACTAAAATATTATCTGGAGCACTTGAATATGGAGAACCTTATATACCAGATTTCTTTAGGACAAAACATCCAGATTTGATTTTAGATGAAAATGCACCAGAAGAGTTAAAAGCAAAGTATTATTCACTTTATTTTGAAGAAGGAAAAGAAGATAATACAGCTAATTTGCATAATTTTACATTACAAGATTTGACAAATGAAGAATACCAAGAGTTTTTAGTAGGAAAATCATTTGATTTATTACGAAATGCAGATGCAGTAAAAAATATAGTAAAATTATTTGATGTTGAAACAATTGCTGATTTATATAAAATAGATCCGAGTGCCTTTGAACTTTATTGTTTTAATTTGGAAAATGCAAATATATTAAAGAAAGTATTAGATAATTACCCTGTACAATATGCAAAAGAAGAAGTAATGCAAGGACAAAAGTTAAGCGAAGTTGAATTTGAAGCTAGCCTACACGATGAAAAATTTAAGAATATGTTTGAATCCTTAAAACGAGGATATGTTGAAGATTTTATAAGAAATCCTGGCTTTGTGTTACATTTAGAACCAGAAAAACGCTCTAGGGAAATGTTAAGACATTATAAAGATTTATCAGTTTCAAATATGTTACATAATTCGAATAGTTTTTCTAGGGACAGTTATGAACAAATATTAGGTCATATGCTTGGATTTTTAGGATATGACGAAGCCAAAAGATTACTGGATACTCCTCAAATAGATGAAGAAACTTTAAGTAGGATATATGAACAAGATGAGATAATTAAATCACTTTATGAAAAGAAATTTGAAATAATAGGAAATTTGAAAGTTATTTCTAAATTTATAGATGGAGTTCCAGCATTATTGCCATCACCCGAGAAACTCACATCTAAAGCAACATTAAAGATTTTTAAGAGCTTAAATCAAAGAATACAAGAAGGATATAATAAAGATATTACATCATTAATTACTGAAATATTAACTGATAATAATGTGGAAATAGATAATGATAAAATAATTCAATTAGTAGAAAAAGTGGTAGGAATTAGTACAGCACAAAAATTAGATTTAGTAAGAGAAAATAATTCTGTGATTATAGATACTTTAATAGAAGAAAATCAGAAAACTAAAAATATGATTAAAATTTACTATCGAAATGCTTTAGAATATAGTCTGAACCAATCTGAAAGAGTAGATCCAAATCTAGTACGAGAGTATTTAGAAAAGGAATTCGGAAGAGTAAGAGAAGATGGGGGGGCTTATTATTCTCCGCATGTAACAGAACATTTAGAAGAGTTGATTTCTTTTGCAGATGAATTAAGTTCTAATCCAGAATGGAGTGCAAAATTAAATCATTCAGTTGTTGATGATTTAGGAGTTGAGGCAAGAAAAATAGGAAAAGGATGGATAAGAAAAATCTTTAATCTATGTAATGCACCAGAAAGGTTAACATATGAAGATGCAGAAAGATTAGATTCAATGATTTATCCAGAAGAATCTGGACTAGAAATAGATACAAAAGCTACTATTGGTTTAAGAGAATTGAGTGAAGAAGAAAGAGCAAAAGTTTATGAATTATTAACTAATGAAGAATATAGAGGATTATTTTCTTATGGAAAAGCAGAGAATATGTTTTCGGCAATAAAGTACCCTTATTCTGAAAAATTTAGAGATTATTTCTTAAAACATAAAGATGAATTTATAGCTAATCCTGATTTATATGCAAAATTTCCAATTATAGCATCAAAATTTGATACCTATTTAGAAGAGGCTGGTTTTAATACTAGATATGCAGAAGGAACATTAACTCCAGAGGATATATTACTAAAATTATCTAAAGATGTATATCCGAACTTAGGAGTTGGAAAAGGAGAACATGAAGTAATATATCAAGCGAGAGATGGTGGTTTATCAGAAGAACAAGCAAGAATAGCTATAAGATTGTTTAAAGATATGAGTAAAAGAGAATATCAAACAGTTCCACAAGAACAATTTGAAACTAGACGTTTTAGAGGTAGAATAGTAAGAATGGATGATCCACTTCACTTTGCTATTGGAGAAATAACTAATTGTTGTCAGACAATAGGAAATGGACAACCTGGGGAAACATCAATGATACATTCTGCGACAGAAAGAAATGGTGCGTTGTTTATAGTTGAAGAATTAGACGAAACTGGTAGACCTACTGGTATTGTTTCTCAAAGTTGGACTTGGAGAAATGGTAACAGGGTTTGCTTTGATAATGTAGAAGTTCCACATAAGGTTGAGAGTCAATTAAAACAAGTTGGTGGTTTTGATGAAATAATGGAAGTATATCAAGAAGCTGCTAAAAGGATGATTGAGACAGATAGAATAAAATTGAGAAAACTATTAGAGAGTGGAAAAATAACAGAAGAACAATATCAATCTATGTTAATTAAAGATGTTGGAATGGGATTAGGTTGTGATAATTTAGTTGGAAATTTATCACCAGAAAAAAGAGCATCTATACCTAATCTAACATCAGTACCACCACTAGAGGTTGGAAAAACATATACTGGTGCTCATTCAAGAACACTATATACTGATTCTGGCCGTGCAGTACTCATAGCACATAATGATGATTTCGCTCCAAATGATCATGTACATACAAATGGTAGTGTAGGTGATTATGGTGTAAGATATATGAAAACAAGAGATATTTTTAGAAGAAAAGGATATGGTATTGATCAAGATAAAGTTGAAACAATATCTGCTATGGTACAAAAAGTAGGTAGAGGAGATAGCTCTTTTGCAGATAATCCATTGTATATTTCTAGAGTTGCAAGTCATTTTGGAATACGCAATTTAGGAATAGCAGATGCAGATAGAATAAGAATATCAATGAGTGACACAGGTGATTGGTATATTCTTTATGAGGAAACTGAAAATGGAATTGTAATGCTTGAATCCGGAATTGATACAACTAAACCAGAAACAGAAGTTGAGCAAAAAGATAGAAAGATGGCTTTAAGTGAATACACAAGAGAAATACATAAAATGATGTTGGATGCTGCTACTAAAGGAAAGCCAATGACTATTGATTCATATTCTTTAAGTAAATTTGTGAATCTTGATTTATTAATTAAAGATGGAGCAATATCTATTGAAAATGGCACAATTGTTGTAAAGGACACAGAAAAACTTGTAAAAATGATCGATGGTTATAATAAAAAAATTGATGATCAAAGAAGAGAACGATTAACTATTTCTGATAAAGAAGAAATTGATAAATAGAAAAAGAATAAATTAATATCATGAAAAATTTTTATTATTAATTGAAAAAAACAATAAAAACTATTGATTCTATAGTTATATTATGATACATTATAACCATAGAATCAAAAATAAAATAAATTATAAATTTAGAGCTCGTATTTTTCACACACGGAAGTGCTAAAGGAGCCATAGAAATTTCTGTTCGAATTTTATAGAACAGAAGATATAAAATCAATCAGTTTAACTGATTGATTTTTTGTTTGCTATAAATCTCTACACCAGAGTTTTGTATCTTTGATCAAAATTCATAGCTATCAAATGAAAAAACAGGACAACAGAATTTTGATGAAAATCTATTTAGTATAAAATTACAAGTTCAGGCCAAAGAAAAGAACTCTCAAAATACTATTATTAATGATGATAAAGATGGTAAAATATATGTAATTGGAGATATACATGGAATGTATGGCTCATAGTTAGTAACTTTACTATGATAATAAAAATATTAAAAAATTTTTATATTGACAATTTTATTAATAAAACTCATAATTATGTTAGTTAGTTTTATGAAACTTTTTATTTAGTAGTAAAGTTCTTTGTAGCTAGACTTATGTAAAAGTATTGCACACAATTTTTTCAAAATTGGCACACAAACAATTTAATGTGGGCTTTGTAATATATTTTAATAGTATGATATAAGAAAATGTCTACTATTGATTTAAAATTTAATAATAGAGGTAAACAGATGAAGAATATATATATAATATTAACACATACAGGAACAATGCTTTCAAGAATTATAAAAAGGTATACAAAAGATGAATTTTCACATAGTTCAATTGCATTAGATGCTAAATTAAATAAAATGTATAGTTTTGGAAGATTGGATCCATATAATCCTTTTATTGGAGGTTTTGTTCATGAATATATTGATAAAGGAACTTATAAAAGATTTTATAATACTTGGAGTAAGATTTATTCCCTAGAAGTAACAGATGAACAGTATGATAAACTTAGTAATATTATTAATAAATTTGAAATGAATAAGGATTTGTATAAATTTAATATTATAGGATTAATAGGTGCAGGTTTTAATAAAAAAATAAAAACAGAAAAATCTTTTTATTGTGCTGAATTTGTAAAATATTTATTAGAAAAGTCTGGTATATGTAAAGAGTTGCCAAATGTTATAAAACCTGAAGATTTTAAAAATATTATTGGAACAAAACAAGTATATAAAGGATTTTTAAGAAAATATAAAGTTAAAGAAGATGTAAAAGTAACATTATTAAAGGAGCAACTACTTATGTATAATAAAAAAGAACATGTGATTTAATAAAAAGTAATTAATTTTATGATAAAAAATGAAGTATAAGATATATTACTTTAGTATTATTAAAATTAGTTTTTAATAATAACATAAATTCAAAAAATATATGATGAAAGTTAAGTCGGAATACTGAAGATTGTAAAAATGTTATAAAAATTTAATTTAATTGATATATTTTTTAATTGATTTTTATAAGTAATAGATTTATTATCTTTGTAAGAATTATTATTTTTGAGGAGTTACAAATGAAGAAAAAGATATGTATAATATTTTTGATATTTTTATTGGTAGTATGTGGTATTTTTAATGGATGTTATGCTATTGATTTTAATAAGGATATTTTAAAACAAGAAATTGAAAAACTTAATTTAGATTCAGACTTTTTAGATTCTATGGATTTAGGTGGATTTGAAGGAAAAATTACTGTAAATGATGACACAATTGAAAGTATAAGTCAAGGAGAAAATATTACAATTTCATATACTTTAGATGATAATATAGTTTTGAAAAATGTAATTGATGTTGACAAAAATATTACAATAGATGATTTTGCTCAAAAATATGGAAAATATTACAGTATGATATTATGTATATATGCTGCTATAGCACACTATGAAGGAATAGAATATGAAGATTCTATTATGTATCTTGTATCAAATGCTGTAACAGAAGCAACAGAGTTAATGAGCTTATCATCTAAAGATTTAGATAATATAACTGATTCAGAGGTCCAAGAAAATGCTGAAGATAATACGTTAAGTAAATATTTTAGTGATGAATTGACTTTAAATGATAATAAAAACAATGTTTATACTTTTTCAATAAAAAATGATGGTAATTCAGATGAATCTTTAAAATTAACATCAACGTTTACTATAAATTTAAATTCTGATTTTTCTGTATTGAAAAATAGTACAGAAAACTTTTTGAACTCTCTTGATCAAGTATTGACAGAATTTTCAAATGTTTTTGAAAATAGTGAATTTTCTAGTTTGGCAGGGGAATACAGTGAACTTTTTTCTGAATTAAAAGAAGAATCTCAGAATTCTGATGAAAATAATTTACAAGAATCAAATTCTAATATTACTGATCAAAATATAGCAGTTGAAGCGGAAAATAATAATACAGAAAATTCTCAAAATAATACTCAAAGTACGGTACCTGATGGAACTCAAAATGCTGGAAAAATTCCACATACTGGACTCCCACAAATAAATAAATGGAAGATTGCATTAGAAATTTTATTATTTGTTATTATGATTTATGCTATATATATAAATAGAAATTCATCAAGAAAATAGGAAAAAATAAATATAAAGAACAATAGTGAAATTTTCTTATGTCATACTGCAAAAATATATTGCAAAGTCCACGTTAAATTGTTCGTGCGCCAATTTTGACAAAAATTGTGTGCAATGCTTTATTTAGCCTAGCTACTGAGAACTTTCTTACTGAATAAAAAAGACCAAATTTTGGCCTTTTTATTTTTTATCAATTTTATATTTTAAAATTAATAAAATACTTGCAGATGTAAAATATAATAAGTTATAATAATGAAATAAAGGAGGGAGTAAATATGATTTATAAAAAATTTAAGGATTTAGAACTATCTAGTTTAGGCTTTGGAACAATGAGATTGCCAAATAAAGGTATAAATGGTGATACTCCAATAGATGAAGAGAAAACTGCTGAAATGGTTGAATATGCAATTAAAAATGGTGTAAATTACTTTGATACTGCTTTCGGGTATCATAATGGTGAATCAGAAATAGTTATAGGAAAAATATTAAATAAATATCCAAGAGATAGTTATTATTTAGCAACAAAATTTCCAGGATATGATTTATCAAATATGGATAAAGTTGAAGAGATTTTTGAAAAACAATTACAAAAAACAGGTATGGAATATTTCGATTTTTACTTATTTCATAATGTTTATGAGAAAAATGTAGATCCATATTTAGATGAAAAATATGGAATATTAGAATATTTATTAAAACAGAAGGAAAATGGAAGAATTAAGCATTTAGGTTTTTCTGTTCATGGAAGCTATAGTGTAATGAAGAAATTTTTAGATGCTTATGGAAAACACATGGAATTTTGTCAAATACAATTAAATTATTTAGATTATAAATTCCAAGATGCAAAAGCTAAAATTGAGTTATTAAGAGAGTGCAATATTCCAATTTGGGTAATGGAACCAATAAGAGGTGGAAAATTAGCAAAATTATCAGAAACTCAAGAGCAAAAATTAAAAGCAATTAGACCAGATGAAAGTATTCCTACTTGGGCGTTTAGATTTTTACAAACGTTCCCAGAAGTTACTATGGTTCTTTCAGGAATGAGTAATATGGAGCAAATGCAAGAAAACATAAAAACATTTGAAGAAAGTAAACCATTAAATGAAGAAGAAATGAAAACTATTCTTGAAATTGCTGATGAGATGTTAAAGGGAAATATACTTCCATGTACAGCTTGTCGCTATTGTACTGCTCATTGTCCAAAAGGATTAAATATACCTGAGTTATTATCATTATATAATGAGCATACATTTACAGGTGGAGGATTTATTGCACCAATGGCAATAAGTGCATTACCAGATGATAAAAAACCAAGTGCTTGTATTGGATGTAAAAGCTGTGAAGCTGTTTGCCCACAACAACTAAAAATATCTGAAGCAATGAAAAACTTTTCAAGTTTATTAAATTAGGAGGAATTTTTTTGGGGAAAAATTAGAAAATGTGAAATTTTAGTAGTTGCAGGAGTTAAAGAAATTTATGCAGATATTATAAGTGAATATGCAATTTCCGTTTTAGAAAAATATGATATTAAATATGAATATAAAGAAAAAGTCCAATATATTATAAATCAAACAAAAACAGGAATGTGTCCTATGGAAAATAAATATAAAGATGAAGATGATATAAATGTGATTTATAAAGAAATGTTGAGTTTATAAAAATATTATTGAAAAATTTTTTTTAAAAATGTAAAATAATATTGTGGTTAACATAATTTCATGATATAATAAGGTTATTGTGATTAATTGAATACGGAATGTACTCGATTCAGTTATATTGCAGTAGGGTAATTTACATTATAAAAGGACTGAAAGGAGTTCTGATTATGAAAGTTCAACAGGCAAAGAATGGCATGCGGAAGACCGCAAATCTCGTGCATGTATCAAAGAAACCTATGCCAAAGGATAGGGTAGTTAATCCGTATGCTCCGTTTGAAGGAGTAGATGGAAAAACAACTTTTGCAATTAGTTATCCCAAGGAGCTTAATAATAGCACAAATTGCTATTCTTTTGCTCTTGGTATAAGAGCAAAAGGTAACCCAACCAGAGATTTTTATCCTGGATTTCTTTCAGGATTTCCTCTTTCTTTGGAGTTTGCAGATAACATCGAAGAACGTGTGAGGGCAGATTTAACAGCTTTGGGAAGGAAAGTTCATGAAATAATATATGCTGATAATATTCCAGTACACTTACCTATGGCTAAGAACGGAACTGTTTGGATAAAAGCATTGAAAACTCCATATAAAAAAGGAATTCATTTCATGATAAAAAATGAAGCTTCTGGTAGATGGATTCATAAAATGGGGTGGTATATGCCTCCAAAGGTTGTAGTAAGAAACCTTGAAGTTAGATCTGATTTTGAAATGCTTTTAGAAATGTATCCACAGTATAAGAGGTATTTTTCACAGTTAGGAAAAGAGGCTGAAGAAATTATCCAAAAACTTTTGGAAAGTCAAAACTTATATTCTCTTTATAGGTCAAGACTAGAAGATGAGGATAATGCTTCATATTGGTCATTCCCCAACAATGCTACTGAATTAGAGGAGTACGTTTCGCTGTGGGTGATGAGGATCTCAGAATAAGATTCGAAAATAACCCAAAAATCAAAAACGCTTTTACGTTATTTACGTAAAAGCGTTTTGCTTTAGAACAATAGTGGACATTTTCTTATTTCATATTGCAAAAATATATTGCAAAGTTCACGTTAAATTGTTCGCGCGCCAATTTTGACAAAAATTGTGTGCAATGCTTTTACTTAAGCCTATCTACTTAAGAATTTTCATACTGAATAAAAAAGAATGAATAGAACTTGAAAGTAAACGAAATTTATGGTAAATTTTTCTTATAAAAAATATGTTATTAAGGAGTAAAGTTATGAATAATTTAGCTGTTTGCATACAGTATAGTAATAAAAATGTTTCACCTAAAGATACAATATTGGCAATAAAAGAAGCTGGTTTTGAAAATGTTTTTATTCAATATTACTACAGAGATAATTATGAATTGGATCAAATAAAGCAAATTGATTATTGTAGAGAATTAGGGTTGAACATAATTTTTTGTCATTTGGGATATGATAATATTAATGAAATATGGATTGAAGGAGAAAATGGTGAAAATGTTGTAAATCAATATATTGAAGATTTGGATTTAATGTATGAAAATAAAATTGATATGGTAGTTATGCATCTAATAACACATAAAGAATCTCCAATGTATAATGAGCTAGGTTTAGAAAGAATAAAAAGAATTGTTGCACATGCTAAAAAATTAGGAATAAAAATTGCATTTGAAAATACTAGAAAAAGAGGATATTTAGAATTCGTTTTAAAAAATATAAAAGAAGAAAATGTAGGAATTTGTTTTGATGCAGGACATTATCATTGTTATTTTAATGATGATTTTGATTTCGAATTTTTTAAAGATAGAGTTTTTGCTGTACATATTCATGATAATGATAAAACTAGTGATTCACATTTATTACCATTTGACGGAACAATTGATTGGGATGATGTGTTACAGAAATTAAAACAAAGTAACTATAATGGACCAATAACACTAGAATTATGTTATAGATTTGATTATCTAAAGGATTCAGTTGCGGATTTTTATAAAGAAGGATATAGAAGAGGTCAGAAATTAGAGGAAATTTTTAATAATATTTAGTGTTTGAATTGTAGCCAAAGGGACGAAGTCTTTGGCTACATTCCTTTGGCTATAAAAACAAGAAACTGTAGAGAGTTAATTTTACTTTCTACAATTTTTTGTTAAAAAAATTAAGAGTTAGTAGTTTTTTTATTACTATATGATACAATAAATTCAAATAAATAGAACGATATTAAATAATATACAAAAGAGGAGAAACAAATGACTAAAGAAAAAAGTTTAAAATATAAAAAAGCATATGTTGAATTATATGAAATATTAAAGGTTTTAGACAAAGAACAAAAAGAAAAAATACCACAAAACTTTATAAACAATATTTCAAACAATATGGATAAATATTATAAATTTGAATTTGATATGTCCAAAGGAATTTTTGAACAAGAGTTAATGGTTGAAACGGAAGCTTTATTAGTTGAAATATATGAAAGGTATTTAGCACCTAGCGAAGAAAAAGAAATGTGGCAAAAATATGATAGATTTTGCTTAAATAAGATTGAAGAAAAAAAGAAAGAAAAATATAAACAAGATATTTTTGAAAATAATAAGAAAGCAATAAATCCACTACGCGATAAAGATGTAATTGAAAGTATACCAAAAAATAATATTCTTCCAATAGAAGCTAAAAGAGAAAATCTTTTTGAAAAAATTCATAATTTTATTAAAAAAATATTTAATAAAAAATAAATTGTGATATTAAAAGGAGTAAAAAATTTTATGGGTGATGAAAAGCAACAATATTCAATTAATGAAGAAGAAAAATTTATTAAGATACATATTAACAAAAATAAAGGATTTGATTTCGATTTTGATATATTCATACCTAAAAATTTAAAAGAATCAGAAATAGAAAGAAATTTACTTGTAAGTTTTAAAGAGGAAGGTCCAAGAGAAGAATATATGGCAGAAACTTTACAATCTCCTATGATGTCTATTCGTGTAGCAACAGAAGATAAAAATTTTGATGTTAGTAAGTATGCTCAGTTAGATCCAAGTTCTCTTATTGATGAAGATGGAAATCAAGTTGCATATCCATATGGAGAAAGCGGATTAAATATGGGTGAACAATATGCTAATGCAATTAAATATGCATATAGTTGTATGAAAAAAGAAGGATTCTTGTCTCCAGAACATCATGAAAGAGCAGATATTGAAGGATATTCTTATAATGCTGTTATTGCACAAAGGTTTGCTTTACTACATCCTGAAATGGTAAGAGCTGTTATATATGGCGGTGCTATTTCATCTATTCCAATTCCATTAACAGAATATAATGGAGAAAAATTAAATTATCCATCAGGAATAGCTAATATACAAAAATATACTGGAAAATCTCCTGAACAAATTTTAGAAGCATATAAAGATGTTGTACAAATTGCATATGCTACAGAAAATGAATTGAGATATGATGGAAATTTTACTATAGATGGAAGAAAAATAGAAAGAGGCAATATGCCACAAGATTTTAGTACCACTTTTTCTTCACATGATGTATCACCAGATATTTCATCTGTAGCATTCCAACAAATGAGAATATTTGGAGAAAATGGTACTTTACAAACAGATATAAATGAAAGAGTTAATAGTGTAAAAGAATTACTATTAGCTATGGGAGTTAATTTACGACCAATAAAAATTTATGGTAATATGGATCATCACTCAACAAACTTAAAATCAATATCAGATATGAAGTCTTTGATTGAATCTTTAGATAGAATTGAGGCTGATGAATCAGAGAAAACAATTGAAAAACAAGGAGTATTATTTAGAGAACATTCTAATGAAATACAAGGTTTTGAACCTGAAACTAGAAATGGAGAACCAATTGAAATTGATACATCATTTCAAATAAAAAGAGAAGAAATATGTGAAAGATTAAGAAATGGAGAATCTGCTAAAGAAATTTTACAAAGTATGAGTCTGCAAGAAATTCAGAAATACTTTTTAGGTGGCGCTGTTCAAAAGCCATTTATTAAAACTGTCAGTCCTACTCTAATAAAAATGATTGAAGAACAGAAAATAGGTGAAAAAGGTTCTGAATCTCATGACCAAAAAAGTGAAGGAACATCTAGAGTAATTGAAACAGGTGCACATATAATTACAGGAGCAGATATAAAACAAGTAGCTAAAAAATACGAGGTTGTTGCAGAAAAAGAAAATGCAATTCAAGTTGGAAAAAAAGAAAAAAGAGATTTAGAACAAGTGATGGATGATATTAAAGATATTCAATAGAAGATATACATCGGGACGGAGTTTTGGTCTAAAGGAAAATGAAGAGCAAAAAGTTTAAGACAAAAACTTTGACTAAAAAGGAGTTAATATTATGGAAAAATATAAAATATTAAAAGATTTGGTAAGTTTTAATACAATAAAAGATAATCAAAATAAAGAAATAATTAATTATATAGAAAATTATTTAAAAAATTTAGGTTTTAAAACAGAGTATAAGACAAAAGTTTTACTTATGAGCATTGGAGAAAATCCTAAATTAGGTTTTTTAGGTCATACTGATACAGTAGAATATATAGAAGAATTTAAAAATCCATTTGATTTAACAATTAAAGACAATCATTTATATGGATTAGGTGTTTGTGATATGAAAGGTGGAATAGCAGCAATGCTAGATGCTGTATCTGTTATTGATTTTAGTAAATTGAAGAATGGAATGAAATTATATTTTACTTATGATGAAGAAATTGGATTTGGTGGTGTTAACGAATTAGTTAATAATAATGAAATTTTTCCAGAATATATGATTTTTGGAGAACCTACAAATAATGAAATATATTGTGGACATAAGGGATTAATTGAATATGTAGTAAATTTTAAAGGTATTAAGGCACATTCTAGTAATCCTGCAAAAGGTATAAGTGCTAATATGAATGCTGTTAAGTTTTTATATGAATTAGATGATTTTTATAATAATGAAATAAAAGTTGATGAAAATAATTCTTATGAAATTCCTTATACTACAATGAATGTAGGAACCATTAATGGAGGAAGTGCAAAAAATTCAGTATCAGCTTATTGTGAAATAAGTATAGATTTTCGTATTGCAAATAAAGATCATATAGAAAAAATAATTAAAAAGATAGATAGTTTAGCTGATAAGTATAAAGCTGAAATTAATATAATTGAATTAATTGAACCGTTTTTTGATGATATAGAATTTATAAAAGAAAAAAAGACTACAAATTTTATGACAGAAGCTAGTAAAGTTAAAAATTCAAAGCGAATTATTTTAGGAGCAGGACCTATTACTGCACATGAAGTGAATGAGAATATATCAGAATATAGTTATAATAAATTAGTTAATCAATATAAAGAATTAATATCTAAAATTTGCCAGTAATATAGTTTTGCATTTAAAAAAATCTCAGTTTAGTTCTGTAAAAAATCACATGTTGCCTACTGATAAGAGCTTAGGACAATGGCTGCAATCGTATTATGTGTGATCCCCCGAAAGGGGGATTTTTTTTTTTTTCTACCGTTCTTCCATAAAATATGACCGCTTCTCCCTAAACTATATTATAATATAGAAATTTATATTATAATTAATATAAGGAAGGAGCAAGAAATGGATATTAATATAAATCAGAAGAAGAATGAAAAATTAGAAAAAAATAAAATAAATATATATTTGGAATATTCGGATGATATAAATATAGATAGCTTTATTAAATACATTAAAAACTATGATAATCAAAAGGTATTAGTAAAGCAAAATAATGAATATTTTCAAATAAATTATCAAGATATAATTTTATTTTATAGTGATAAAAAATATATTTATTGTAAAACTCAAAATGGAGAATACAAAATATATAATTCTCTTACTAAAATAGAAAATGAAGAAAATGATTTTGTTCGAATATCTAAAAGTTGTATTATAAACATTAAATATCTTGATAGCTTTGATATGGGAGAAACAGGAATAATTATTGTAAAATTAAAAGATGGGACAAAAGAAATTGTGTCTCGTAGAAGAGTAAAAGAAATATTAAAATATATTAAAGAAAGGAGTATATAGTAATGAGAAAAATTAAATATTGGATAAAGTATATATGTTACTTTATAATTGGATTTTTAATTGTTACAATACTTGCTTCAATATCACAACTAGATATGTTAAAAGAATTAAAAATGGAAATAGATATTAAAACTATATTTTTACATACTATGAAAAGTGAATTTGCTTTATATACAATAATATATTTTCTTATTTTGGTTTTAAATGTACTTTATAATATAAGACTAATAAAAAAACTTAATGAAGAATCTAAAAAAATAAGAAAAATAGATGATGAGAAAATTTTAAAGGAAAGGAGGAAATTTACAATGAGAAGAAAAATTTTAATTTCAGTATTAGTAGTTTTGATTATATTTTTAATTATATTTGGTGTGAATACTAAAAGAAAATCAGAAATTTTTGAACAATACACAAAGGCTGTAGAACAAAGAGATGGTTATAGCAACTATTATGCCAAAATTATTAATAAAGAAGAAGCTACTATTGAAATGATAGGAAAAGATAACATAAAAATTTATAGACAAATATCAAAAGACGGAAAAATAAGAATGCTATACCAAGAAGGAGATAAAATGACTATATGCATTACTGAACCTTCAGGTAAAAAAACAGCAATAAATGTTGAAGCTGGAATGGTACCAGGTTTTAATGGCGGTGATTCATTTTTTAGTTCAATTTACAAAGTAGATAATTTATTTAGTAAAATTAAATCAACTATTGAAACAAAAGTAACAACAGAAAAATTAAATGGAAAAGATTGTTATAGGTTTTTCATTAACAAAGAATTACAAACATATGTAAATAAAGAAGATATGGTATCAATAAAAACTGTTAATGGATCAAGTAATACGGAATATGTCGAATATAAATTTGGAACAGTAACAGATGAAGATATCAATAAAATAAAACCTAATTTAGAAGAATATGTATTTCAAGAAAATTAGAGATAATAATTTGGTTATTAAAATAATCAAATAGTATAAGTTAATTCGTTTTTACATAATTTTAAATTAAATTGTATTTTTTAGCACTCTGATATTGACACTGCTAAAAAATAGTGATATTATATATTCGTAAAAAATAAAAGATATCTTTTAAAAATTAAATATGTGCTACCTAAAAGGGTGTCAACACATAGAAATGAAAGGAAGTAGATTTATATGATGATGATACCAAGAAGAAAAAATGAGTTTGATTTATTAGGAGAAATGTTTTCAGATCCATTTTTTACAGAACATGAAAGTAAAATAATGAAAACAGATATTAAGGAGAAAGAAGACAAATACTTAATTGATGTTGAATTACCAGGTTACCAAAAAGAAAATATAAAAATAGATGTAGAAGATGGATATTTAACAGTTCATGCAGAAATAAATTCTGATAATGAAGAAAAAGAAGAAGGAAGATTTATTAGAAAAGAAAGATATGTAGGTTCATGTTCAAGAAGCTTTTATGTAGGAACTGAAGTTCAAAGTGAAGATATTAAAGCATCTTTTAAAGATGGAATGTTAAAAATAGAAGTTCCAAAAAAAGATGAAAAGAAAAAATTACCTGAGAAAAAATATATACAAATAGAAGGTTAATATACTATAGAGAGGCGTAGCATTTGTCTAAAACAATTGCTATGTCTTTTTTATAATTAAAATTGGAGGAATAACGATATGGATAGTAAAATAATAAAAAATCAAAAAGAAAAAATATTAGTGAGTGCTTGTTTATTAGGTGTAAATTGTAAATATGATGGCGGAAATAATTATTCTAAAGAAATTGATGAATTTCTAAAAGATTATGAAATTATACCAATTTGTCCTGAAATAATGGGAGGTCTTCCAACTCCTCGTGTTCCTTCTGAACGATTAGGTGATAAAGTAATTTCAAAAGACGGAGTAGATGTTACAAAACAATATTTAAAAGGAGCAAATGAATGTCTTTTTCTTGCTAAAAAGTATGATGTAAAAAAAGCTTTATTAAAACTAAAAAGTCCATCATGTGGATTAGGAAAAATTTATGATGGAACTTTTTCTAGGAATTTAATAGAGGGTAATGGTGTTACTGCAGATTTATTTTTAAAAAATGGGATTGAAGTAATTGGTATGTAGGAACAATTTTATATAAGTAGGATATTAAATCAGATTGTGGAGATGTAAAAGTTGGAGAGTAAAAGGTATAAAAAAAGAAGGTGATATGAAGTTGCACCTTCTTTTTTTATAAACATCATAGTTTTGTGTTAAAATAGATACAATTTAGATACATTTTTCATTTATAATAAATTTGGAGGAAAATAAAATGAAAAAGATTTTAATTGTAGAAGATGAAATAGCAATTAGTGATTTATTAAAAATTCAATTACAAGCTAGAGGATATAAATGTGAAGTGGCTAGTGATGGAGAGATTGCATCAAATTATATTGAGAATAATCAGTATGATTTAATATTATTAGATATTATGCTTCCTAAAATAGATGGATATGAGCTTATAAATTATATAAAACAAATAGAAGGCACTCCTACTATATTTTTAACAGCTAAAAGTCAAGTTAAAGATAAAGTTGTTGGGTTAAATGAAGGTGCTGATGATTATATTACAAAGCCTTTTGAAATAGATGAATTAGTTGCAAGAATTGAAGCTGTTTTAAGAAGATATAATAAAGGAAGTGATATTCAAGTTATTGATGATGTATCTATTAACTTTGTGGCAAGAACTGTTAAAAAAGGTGATAAATATATTAGTCTTACTCCAAAAGAATTTGATTTGCTTATTTTATTAGTTCAAAATAAAAATTTTGCTTTATATAGAGAAACAATTTTTGAGAAGGTTTGGGGAGAGGATTTAGAATTTGAAACTAGAACTTTAGATTTGCATATTCAAAGACTAAGAAAAAAATTAGATTGGAAGGATAAGATTAAAACTGTTTATAGAATTGGTTATATGTTAGAGATTGATGGTTAAAAAATTGCATATAGAAAAATATGCTTAATTATTTAAATCCATTTATGATTAGAAGAGGAATGAGATTAAAAATGAAATTTTGGAAAAAATTAGCTTTATTTGTAATAACTATTATTTCAATAATACTTGCATGTAGTAGATATTATATTGTAAAAAGTAATTTTATACATTCAATAGAAAATAGTATTAAACAAAATACCAATCAACATATTCTAGAAAAATATATGCTTGAAAATGAAATTGTAAAAAAGATTCAAGAAGGTGAAGAAGTAACTGATGAAAAGATAGTAGAGTATTTGAAATCTTTATATAATTTTATAGAAAATAGTTCTGAAATTGTTGCATTATATTCAGATGATTATAAACTAATCTATTCAAATAATAATACAATAGATGAATTGGATATTAGCTTGATATTAGATAATGATATAGATATGTATTGTTTTAAAGAGTTAGCAAATAAACAGTATATGTTAGTGTCTTCTAATTGGTCTATTAATAATGAAATTACATATATAATAAATGCTTATGATATAAATTCAATATATGAAGAAAAAGATAGACAATTAAGAGATATACTTATTACAGATATTATTATTTTGCTAATTTCTATAACTGTTATTTCTATTTTTTCTATCTTTTTAACAAAACCAATAGACAGTTTAAATAAAATAACAAAGAAAATTGCTTTAGGTGATTTTAAGGAAAGAGTAAATATAAAATCAAAAGATGAAATTGGTGATCTAGCAAGAAGTTTTAATATTATGGCTGATGAAGTTGAAAATAAAATAGATGAATTAAATTTGCAAGTAAAACAGAAAAATGATTTTATAAATCGGTTTTACACATGAACTCAAAACTCCAATGACTGCAATAGTAGGATATTCAGATTTATTAAGATTAAAGCAATGTGATGAACAAACTTCAAGAAAAGCTTTAAATTATATTTATTCAGAAGCGAAAAGATTAGAAAAATTATCTTTTAAACTTATGAAATTAATGTCTTTATCAGATGAGAAAATAAAGTTTGAAAATTTTGAAGTGAATGAATTTTTAGAAAATATTGTTAAATCAAAAGATTTAGTTTTTACTAATAATAAAATTTTATTAGATATTGAAAATATGGTTATAAAAGGCGATAAAGAGTTATTAGAAGTAGTTATAAGAAATTTGGTAGAAAATAGTAATAAGGCAGAGCCTAAAGATAACATAATTCTAATAAAAGGAGAAAAAGTAGATAATAAGAAATATAGAATTTCTGTTATAGATAAAGGTAAAGGAATACCTAAAGAGCATATAAATAGAGTAACGGAAGATTTTTATATGGTGAATAAATCTAGAAATAGCAAGTATTCTGGAAGTGGAATAGGATTATCTTTAGTTAAGAAAATTTTAGATTTGCATAATTCGAAAATTTATATAGAAAGCGAAGAAAATGTTGGAACAACAGTATATTTTGAATTAGAGGAGGGAGAAAAATGATGAGAATAAAAAATTTTTTAATTTATTGCATAGTTTGTATTATTGTTTTTGCTTCCTTTAAAATACCAAATATATTGATAGATTTTCAAGATAATAATATTGAATTAGCGGTTTATGATAAAAATAAAAATAGAAGATATATTGATGTTGAAGCAGAAAAAATTTATTTAGTAAGAGCAATTCATGATATGGAAGAAGGTAAAACAGTTGAAATAAGTATGCCTGAAAATCAATTTTTAATAGTACAGAATGATTTTAATACAAATTTTTCGAAAAAAATATATGAAGAAATAATTAAATTACAAGATTATAAAATTTTAAGTGGCGTTAATTTTAAGGAAAATTCTAAATTTAAAATGGGTTTAATAAATAAAAATTATCAAAATAATGAACATTCATATACTGTAAATAATGTGATTATAGATTTAGAGAATTATAAATATATTTTGAATATTGAAAATAAAACTGGTAAAATTTTATATTTTTCTTTTAAAAAAGATAATTTATATGATAAAGAAAATAAAAAAGAAATGATGGAAAATTATATAAAATATTTGAATTTACACATAATAGATGATTGGCAATATGAAGAAAATGAAGTTGATAAAACATGTACAATGAAATCTAAAAAAGCTGATATAAAAATTACACTTTCAGAAACTGAAGAAAATTATATGTTATCTATCCATATAATAGGAAAATTTAAGATAATTGATACAAATTAGATACAAGTATAATACATCCTAGATACAACCTTATGCTATTTTAACAATAGTATAAGGTTTTTTTATTCACTATTGTTAATTAGGAGGTAAAAATGGAATTTATTGCAAATGAAGGAAAGAATGTAGAAATACAAGTAGGAGATAAAATTTATTTAAGACATGCTATAAAAACTGATTTTATAACAACAAAAGATGATTATATTGATGTTATTTATAAATATGTTTCAAATATTTATAAAGCTGGAGATATTATTTCAATTAGTGAAAAAATAATTAGTATTTGTCAGAATAGAATTATTAGAAGAGATGAAATAAAAATAGGATTTTGGGCAAAGGTTTTATCTAAATTTGCCTCACATCCAAAAACAGGAGTGGGCGTTGGAGAACCAATAAAAATGCAGTATGCTATAAATATGGTGGGGTTAGGTAAAGTAATATTTGCAAGTTTAGTCAGTTTTTTTACAAAATTATTTGGAAGAAAAGGAGCTTTTTATGAAATTGTTGGAATGGAGGTAAGTGGATTAGATGGGTTTTATGACCATGTTTGGGAGGAATATAGAGATATAGGAATTCCTTTGCCATATAATCCACTGGGTGTATGTAATGAGATTAAAAATAAACTTGGAATTAGTTGCATGATTGTAGATTCAAATGATTTAGGACAAGTTATTTTGGGAAAATCTAATGACATAAAATTAGAAGATGAAACTTTAAAAGAAATTATAAGAGATAATCCAGCAGGACAAGGAAAGCAAAAAACACCAATTATACTTATTAGATTGAAAGAAAATGAGGTTTAATTATGAGAAAAATAATCTTTTATGGAGTTTCAATTATAATTTTATTTTTAGGATTAATATTTACACAAAAAATAAATATATTTAATACTAAAGAAAATTATATATTCGAAAATAAAGTAGAAAATATAGAAGAAAATAATTTTTCATCAAATTCTGAAGCAAAAGAAAAAATTAATGATTGGAGATTAACTTTAGTAAATTATGAAAACATATTACCAGATGATTATGAAGTAAAACTTGCTGATATTGATAATATAATAAAGTTTGATTCCAGAGCAATTAATGAATTAAATCAAATGCTTAAAGCACTAAAAAAATCAGGAATATCAAATATATGGGTACAATCAGCATATAGAAGTGTTGAATATCAAAGAAATTTATTTAATGATAAAGTAAATACATATATGAAACAAGGAAAAACCAGAGAAAAGGCAGAAGAATTAACTTTGCAAACAATAAATAAACCAGGAACGAGTGAACATAATTTAGGATTAGCTGTAGATTTTAATTATGTTGATTATAGTTTTGATAAATTAAAAGGATTTAAATGGCTACAACAAAATGCTGAAAATTATGGATTTGTTTTAAGATATAAAAAAGAAAAAGAAGATATTACAAAAGTAAATTATGAGCCATGGCATTGGAGATATGTTGGAGTAGAAAATGCTAAGAAAATGAATGAATTAGATATGTGTTTAGAAGAATATATAGAATTTATATTGGGAATGTAGCTAAAGGTGATACTGCAAAAATAAAATATTTGATGGTTGAAATCATTTACCTTATATTATATAATCTTAACAATATTAATTATGACTGCAATCTAGAATACAAAGGTAAGAGTTGTATTCCAAGTAAAATAACAATAACATCTGGTAAAGAAGTTTTTAGATAAGTAATTGATATTTGGTAATTAAGTTAATTTTATTGAAAGTTATATTCATAAGAACAATTGTGGAGATTGTTAACAGATAAATAGAAAGGTATTAAAAAATGGGTTTATTTAGTAAAAAAAATCAGAACTATCAAAAGTACAAAAAAATGTTACACTATATGGAGTAAATTGTAGTTATGAGTCACTATTAAATTTAATAAAAAAATATTTTTCAAATTATGAAATAAAATGTAATGGTGATTTCATAACAATAAATATTAATGGAAATATTGTTAGTGTTAATAGTAGTAAATCAAGTGACGAAAATTACTATAAAGGACAAGCTAATGGAATGTGCCATTTTTTTCTCAAATACATTTATGAATTTAGATACAATTTTAAAGAAAAATATATTAAAACAAATATTAGCATTTAATAGTATTTTCGGAATCAGCTTTTCAGATGAAGAGGGATCAAATGAAGTAGAAAATTTTTAATAATACAACTTGCGTGTGATATTAACAATGGGCAATATGAAAAATCAGTAGAGATAGTTTCAAAATTATTAGAAAAGTTTAATGTAACTGATTGCTTAAATAAAAAGGAACAAAAAATTCTAGATGGAACATATGAAATGCAAGATGCAATTGATATTGATTGGGAATATGAAACATATTGGTCACTAGTATGGGCTCTTGGATTAGTAGAAGATATATCTGATGCAACTGATGTATGTGATTGTAATTATGCTATACAATTATTCAGTGAATGTAATTCTTATGAAGAATTTAAAAGTAAATGTAAATTAAGAGATATAAATGAAATACTTGATATGCTTGATTTATATTACAGATATCATTGGGCTTGTGTTGAAAAAAGAGTAAAACCAGAAACTCCAATTGGTAATTTAAATACAAGTGTTGTAGTTGAAAGACGAAGAGGCTTAGAGTGGATTATAAGTGAAAAAGAGGATTGGTATGATATTTCATTAAATGCTTAAATTTCCTCAATTAAGTAGACAAGGGGACGGAGTTTTTGTCTAAGCGTAAATTCCTTTAGACAAAAACCCCGTCCCGGTGTCTATAAATAAAGAAAATATGAAGAACAAAAAATTTGATAATATTTTGTACAATTGGGATTGTTGCTAGTTAAAACTAACAGATAAATTTGTGTATGTAACTATTAAAAAATGCAGAAAGAATATATCCAGATATACGTATTTTGTTCAATGAAGAGGAAGTGACGTTTACTGCATTTGATTATTAATAAAGATAATGATTGATTAATTTGTTAGACGGAATAGAAAGTTATGCTTATGATGCATTTATGAATCAAGAATAGGAGGCAAAATCATGATTGCCTTTTGTATTATGAAGACACTATTTATTTGTTGTATTAATTTACTACTGTTAGTCAGTACAAGGAAAATTTAGATAAATATGGAAAAATAGAGTATGATGAATGTTTTGGATATACTCATATACTTGCAATGGGCGGAAAAGAAAGTGTTGAAAATTTAAAGAAAGTAAAAATTAAAGAACATATGCTTTAATAAGTAATTTTATTAGTGAAATATAAGAATGGAGGGATAATAATGGGCGACAAACTATACAAAACTGGATTTATAGTAGCAGAGATGAAGCAAAGTGAAAACTGGATTATTAAAGGATGGCCACTTCAAGACCTAATAAATGATAGAGAAGCAAAATCAATTACACAAGAAGCAGAAGATAAGTGGTTTACTAAATATGACATGCTCGAAATCATACCTGACTTAGAATATATAAAAAAATACAAAGACTATTGTGATAAGTTAAAAATAGATACTAAAATATTACTTATTGAATCACCATATGAATATCCAAATATCAATAAAGATATAGAGATAAAAGAAGTATTAGGATATGATTGTTTAGGGACAGTAAACTATTCATATTTATATACGGATTTTAAAGGATATGAAAATGAACTAAAAGATAAAAATATAGAATTAAATAAAAACGGATTATTAAACAAATATGAAGATGTATTGAAGTTTATAAAACTAAGAAAAAAAGATATTAATTCTGGACTTAATATAGAAAATTTTTGGAAAGAGATACCAATAAGAATAAGTATTGTAAACATCTAAAATATTTTTAATATATAATAAATGAAAATAATAAAAAAGAAATATAGTTAACATTACTAAAAATGCAAAGGAGAAGAATTATGAAAATAAATTATAGAGGTGTTCTATGTAGGTTAGGAACATATAGAATAAATGGAGAAGATAAGCCAACATTATATTATATTTCTTCTCCAGATGATGAAACTATGTATAAAGCTGGATTTGAAGAATTACACTATGGTTTGTGGGGAAAAATATTAACAGATGAGGAATATGAAGAAATAACTCAAATGGAGGAAGAAAGATGATGAATATTTATGTTGAAACAAAAAAACAAAACAAAGAAAAATGTTCACTTCAAGAAATAATCGGAATAATTAAAAATAATAAAGGACTAGAAGAAATATGGATTAGTAAAGATACAAAAAAATATCCATGTTTAGCGATACAATTAAATAATGATTTAGCGTGTGTAAATTATTTTACCGAAGATGAAAATGAAATATATTGGACATCATTAGGAAATTATGATAAAGAAACTATATTCTTAGCAGGTGGAGAAGAATGGCTTGCTCCAGCTAATACCATAATAACCATAGATCAAACAATAGAATGTTTAACAGAATTTTATGAAAATCAAAAAGATAAACCTAAAAGTATTAAATGGCAGAAATTAATATAAATATCAATATCAATATCAATATCAATGTTGTAAGACTTATGTGGTAATAAAAAGGAGAAATTTTTAAATATGAAACAGAATTATGGGTATATGGAGATATAGAAGATATTAAATAGAAGATATTATGTACAGGGAGAATGAATAAATATGAATACTGAATTAGAAGAAAGACTAGACCAATTAGCGCAGGAAGGAAATCAATATTATGATAATGAAAATAACAAAGATAAGGCATTAGAAGTTTGGAAAAAAGCATTAGAATTAATTCCCGAACCAAAGAATATATATAGTCAAACAGTTTGGTTTTTAAGCTCAATTGGTGAGATATATTTTAATGATAAGAATTATGAACAAGCCTTTAAATGTTTTGAAGATGCAAAAAATAATATATCTGGTGAAGGAAATAATAATCCTTTTATATTATTAAGATTAGGAGAAAGTGCATACGAATTAGATAAGAAAGAATTAGCAATTGATAATTTGTTAAAAGCATATATGCTTGAGGGAAAAGAAATATTTGAAGAAGATAATAAGAAATATTTTGAATTTCTAAAATCAAATGTCAATTTAGAAAAATAATAAGAAAGGAAAGTAATAATGTCAGTATTAGATAGAAATAAAATAGATATTGCCTACACAGAAGATAATAAGTATATATTAGAGATAGTTGATCATTTAGAATGGAACTTTGCTACAAGACAGGAACATGGATACATTTTACAGGATAAAATAAATGATTATCTTGATTATATTACAAGTGGACAAGCAGAAGAAACAAAGCCAGGTTTACGTACAGTGATAAGAATAGTTGCAACATATTCTTATAGTAAATATTGTATTGAATTTCTTGAAAGAGTAAAAAAATTTGTAAAAGAAAAAGATGATATTTGTGATATTGAATGGACACACTCAGAAAATGAAGGACCATTTAATGATGGATTTAGTGATGACTATTCCTTTGAGCCGGAGAAAATATATCCAAGAATTAAAAAAAATTGGGCGAAAAATCCATTAAAAGAAGTTTCACTTATGGCTGTGGATAATAACCAACCAAATTATCCAGATAATTTAGTTTTATTTAGACACTGGGATAGTTTTGTAGGGTTAATAATGGTAGATTTAGGAGATAAATTTGGATATTTTACATATGATTTGATGCCAAAAGATATGACACCAGAAAAATTGCAAGAAATTGCATTTGATAATCTAACTAAAAACATACAATTTAGATGGAGTGAATCAAATGAGCCAGAAATATTTGGGATAATTGCTGGTGGAGATTTTGAAGCAGAAAGTATCTTATTAGGAATATGGGATGATTTGGCAAAACAATTAGATGATGATCTTATTATCAGTATCCCTACTAAAGACCTAGTATTTTTTACAAAACTAAATGATAAAAAATTAAGAAATAAAATGATAAATAAAGCAAGAGATAATTTTGAAAGAAACACAAAAGAGAGCCCAAATCTTATATTTTGTAAAGATATATTCATTTATTCAAGAGAAAGTAAAAAGATAAGTGTAAGTAGTAAATATAAACTATAATAATTTACATTAGTTAGTATATGATGAATTTATGGAGAAAAGGGATGCTTAAAATATATGGAAGAATTATTTAAAGAAGAGGAAATATCTATGAATTATGAAAGACCATATTATGAA
>CANRGN010000029.1 GCA_947630235.1 uncultured Clostridia bacterium | reverse complement strand
ATATACATATATTTTCATGTTGTTATCACTCCTCAGCTTGCATTTTATCATATATTGCAATAAAAAGAAACATTTTTCTTAAACATGCTATAATAAATTTTGAAAAAGAAAATCCATATGAAATCATAATTGCCAGTATAATACTCATAATTGAATTACTATGTATAACATCACACAAAACAATGAGTGGCTATCATATTGGAAATAGATATACAAATGATGTATTACCACTTGCATTATTCAGCATATTATCATATAAATCCGCTAATAAAAAAAACGCTTTAATAATCATACCATTATTCTTTGTAGGTATTATTCTTAACACGATATGGTGCCTGATATATTATAAAGCGGGATAATAAAAAACAACTTGTTTTTTATTATCTCGCTTTATAAATTTTCTCATTGTAACAACTAATGCTACGAATAAGGCAATAGCTACAACAGTTACCATTGCAAGTTCAATAAAAAGTATGTATATAAATAGCAAATAAAATTGTAATTAATCATAAATAATTAATTACAATTTTTTCTTATTTTCATTATTCTTCCTTCAATTTATTTTTAATTACTCATCACAGTTATATGAAAAATGTTACATTTGTTCCGTAGTTTAGTATTAAAAATATAATGAAAGAAAAACAAAAAAATTCAAATATGAAGTATCTTGCTATGCAGGAATTAATTCTTCATTATTATTGGTGGCAAAACCGCATCTTTTATTCTATCAATTCACTTGTATATTTTTTTCCATCAACTGTAAAATTGATAAATAACTTTTTATCTAAATCTTTTTTTCCAGCATCAAATGTTATTTTAAAATTATCTTCTTTTAACATTTCACTTACAAGCTCTTGATATATTTTCCCTTCACCATTTGTAATATTTAACATATTTTTAGTAGCATTAGAAAAATTATCTTTCATATCTTTTCCTGCTTGTATTAATTCAAAATATGGTTGTGATTTAAATTTTAATACTAAACCTAATTCTGTAAGAGTTATTTTTTCAACATCTAATTCTGGTATTTCATCTTTCAATTTTAACTCTAAAGATTGTCTTTCATAAAATTTCTCTGGTAATTCAATTTCAAAAATCCATTCTGCATCTGAAATTTTAAAGTTTTCAGCATTTGCTAGTTTTCTTTCAGACTCATTATCTACCATAAAATAACCTAAATCAAATATTCTAATATATATTTTCTTACTTTTTGGAAAAGCATCTTTTGCTCTAAAAGTAATATTAGCTGTAAGAGATTTTTCCTCTTCATTTACCTCCACTACTCCACAATTGCCACTATCACTAAGTATTTTTTCATACATATCTTTTTTATCACATTCTATTCCTAATTCTTTATATAAGAAGGGTACAGTATTATCATATTTTTCATAAGCACCTATATGCATCCTACTATATACATCATACATATTTTTATCTTCATCATACACAGCATAACCAAAACCAAATGTTTCTGAATTTACTATTTTATCCTCTGCAAATTTAAAAGTAATATTAGCATCAAAGCAATCATCAGTCATTAAAATAGAATTTGGTTTTATACTAACTCCATCTTGTTTTACATAATCCATGTCTAAAATTTCAGCATAATCCGACTCTCTAGCCTCATCTAAACTACCTTTTGATTCTCCAATCGGTCTATTTTGATATTCCTTAAACTCAACATTCCATTGAATTTTTGCATAAATCATTGGTGTTATACTTCCTATTATAATTGCAAAAAGCAAAACAGCTGCTATATTTGTTATTTTAAATCTCTTCATCTTTTTCCCCTCCTTTACTTTATACATAATCGCATTATAATTATTGTTTTGATTAAATTTTTCTTTTGAAAAATCATCATATACTTTATTTTTCACTAAAATCTCCCTCTTTTCTAAAATGTTCTTTTAACTCATTTAATGTTCTATAAATATAATTTTTTATATTTGACTCACCAATTTCCAATTCATTTGAGATTTCTGATATTTTAAGCCCTAGTCCATAATATAAATAAAAGATTTTCGCTATTAGAACATTTTTATTATTTAAATAATTCCATATTTCCTCTATATTTTCTCGATTAATTATATCTGTTTCTAAATCAAGGTTAGATGGTAATTGCAACTCGATATCCTCCATATTTTTTGAAATATATAAAATATTTGCTTTTTCTTTATATTGATTTCTATAATATTTTTTTAAAATATTTTTAGCTATTCCTATCATATAAGCCACTTCGTTAACCACTTTAACAGTGCGCTTCTTTTCTAATAATCGATATAATTCTACATAGCTATCTTGTATTAATTCATTAACATCATCTAAGTTTTGGCATTTACAAACAATATATTTTAATACAGAATTATATGTTCTAGCATAAATATCTTCAAAATTCTTTAGTTTAAATGAAGTAATCATTTTCTTCCCCCTTCATTATATTAGTGTAATTTTTTTTATAAAAAGTTTCAATTTTGTGAAAAAATTAATTTTTTAAAACAATAGTGAACATTTTCTTATGTCAGCAACATTAAATTGTTCGTGCGCCAATTTTGACAAAAATTGTGTAATGTTTTTATTCATCCTATCTACAGAGAACATTACTAGTGAAAAAAAGCAAGTGTAATACTTGCTCTTTTTATCTTTATTACTATTTGATTAAAAATTCATTAAAATAAAGTTGTATTATAAATCTATTGCTCCTCTCATTAAATTAATATTATTCATAAAACTTAACACAAATATTATAATATTTAAAATAATATAAAATATAATATTTATTTTTCCTTTTATAATCATATATATATTTATTGGAATTAATATAATTGCAAATATAAAAAATATAATTAAAAATGCTATTTTCATGCTACATATTTCTAATAATAATAAAACTAAGCAAAAATATAACAAAGGACTTATAAAACCTAGAATGCCATTATATATCATTGCCAAAATGAATAATATTACTTTTTTAATTTTTCCATTATAAAAAAATTTTCCTACTAATAAAATTATAAAAATTGGTACTGAAAGTGGTATGCCATAAATAAATAATAATTCTATAATTAGTCCACCAAATTCCATTTTAACATTCTCCCTACAAATATTTATAAATTTTTTAATTCATTTTTTTATTAATCATGTAAAAATAACATAAAAATAAGACATACTAAAATATAAATTAAATATCTAAAACATATATTTATTCCGTTTTCTTGAATATATTGTACTATTGGAGCACTATCTAATACCATTATTTCTTTAGACAAATGAAAATTTTTGTATAAATATAATTTCGCATCTCCTAACATTATTTCCATTTTTATTCTAGTAATATTATCTGGTATTTTATCTTCACTTAATGTTTTTATGTTTTCTCTATTTTTAGAAGTTATATATACTTCATATTGTATAGAAGTAGTACCATGAAAAAATATATTAATACTGGAATATATTAAAACAACTACAAAAATTATGTATAAAAATTTTTTCACAACTAATCTCCTCATACTTTCTGTTAGATAATATATTTCTTGCTCTTTGTAAACTTTTCCATCAATAGAAATATCATTTTTTATGAATCTAAACATTTTTCTGTGATTCTTTAATTTGTTTAAATATTGTTTTTTTAAGAATTATTTCTAAAATTAAAAGTATTAAATTAATTTTTAGTATAAAAAAAGCCACTTTATCTAAAGAAGTTCCATTTTCTGTTATATAGTCTTCAACATCTCCAATCCAAAAAAAATCTCCTTCTCCATAATTGACTATTTTACCTCCAATTGTATAATATATATGTAATTGACCACAATGAAATCCTCTACCAATACCAACTTTTACAGTAAAAATTTTCTTTAAAAAAACACTAGTGTTATTTCAATA
The DNA here is from genome assembly GCA_947630235.1 of uncultured Clostridia bacterium. Taxonomy (GTDB): domain Bacteria; phylum Bacillota; class Clostridia; order TANB77; family CAG-508; genus Scatovivens. Next base: position 24,604 of record CANRGN010000029.1, on the reverse strand, counting down.
ATGTTTTTACTCTTTATTTTCATCATCTTCATCTCTATACTCCAATATATCTCCTGGTGTACAATCTAGTACTTTACAAATTTCATTTAATGTTGAAAATCTTATTGCTTTGCCTTTATTTGTTTTTAATATTGAAAGATTAGCTGGAGTTATTCCTACTTTTTTAGCTAGTTCGTAAGATGAAATTTTTCTCTTAGACATCATTACATCTAAATTTACTATTATCATTTTTTACATCCTCTCTATTTAAATAGTTAAATCATTTTCTTTTTTATATTCATAAGCTTTTCTAAATAATTCTGATAAAATATATAATGCAACTGAAACTCCAAAAAATAATATAACCATAAATATCAACATTAAATTTAATACTACATCATTTGATTTAGCAAAAAAAATCTCATATAAAAAATCTATTAACCAAAACAAACAATTTATAAATGTTGTTATTCCAGCACTTTTTAATATTTTAATATTTTCTTCGCAAAATGGATTATTATTCTTTAAGCTATCAAATAATTCAATAAATCTATACATTATAATTAACAATAATATTCCATTAGGATATATAAAAAACATACTAGCATTTAAGTTAAGTCCAAATATTTTTAATATAAATGGTAATGAAACTAAAATTACAATTCCAATTATAAAGCAAAATTGTAAAAAAACTTTTAATATATTACCTATTCCATTTTCTCCCGTTATTTCCATAAAAAAATACCTCCATAATTATTATGAAGGTATTTTATCACTATATATTATCGTTCGTCAATATTTTTTTATTGTTTTTCAATATTTTGTATTAATTAATAATTTAATCATTACTTATCTTTTCAAGTTCAATTGTAAATGGTTCACCATAATACAATAAAACTACTTTTATTTTATCAGTTGCATCTTTTTTTGTCATTCCATAGGTTTCATAAAAATCAAATTTATTTCCATCTATAAAATTAGCATTTTGCTTTCTACTTGGACTCAAAGTACATTCAAATTTTTCACCATTCTCATTTATTACACATCCAATTTCTTCTGTTGTAATTCCTTGGACTTCATCAGTATCAATATAGATAAATCTATCATTACTAATAACATAATTTTTATTAGTCTCTTCTACATAATCTTTTTCAGTAATATTATCCCAATTACTAAGTTCATCAAATTTTGTTTTTACTCTTGATACATTAGATACTGTAATTCCTATTTCAAATCCAGTATCAGTTACTTTTGCCGTATATATATCTAAATTATCTTTATCGCAACTCACAACTTTATAATATTCTTCTGTTCTATTATACATTTTTTCTGGAACATCCACATCTATTTTCCAATTTCCTTTTAGAAGAACTTCTTTTTTACTTCCATCTTGCCCTTCATTTTCTGTAAGCAATATCTTTTCAAAAGAAAAATATAATTTTTTTGACTTTGGAAATTCATCTGTATACATATTATAATTCAATTTTACATAATTATTTTCTTTATCATGATATGTCGGAAAGTAATTTAAACCACAATTCATATAATTTTCATTAGTTTCTCCAAATATAAAATTTAATCCATTTTCTTTACAATACTTTTCGAAATCCTCTTTTTCTGCACCACAAAAAATAATACGATTTTCTTCATCAGTAACAATTAAATCTTCTAGTTTTATATTATGTAAATTATCTATATCTATATAATCATTTATTTTATCATCAAATTTAATATTAAATTGTGTACTTAAATTTAAATCATCCATCATAAAATCATCAATTTTTACATCTATTTTTATATTATCTAATATAATTTCTGCTTCTTTTTCTACAGTTACATCAGATTCCTTATAATCCATTTTAGGATCTTCTATATATCCTTGTTCAATCGCTGAATCAATCCCTTTACCTAAACCTCTCGAATTAAAAAATTCTTTAATTGTATCGATATTTGTTGCAAAAGCTACACCAGATAGCAAAATTAGAATAACACATATTACACTTATAATTTTCTTTTTCATAATACATATATTCCTCCAAATACTCTTATCTTCGAGGGTATTATTTTGATTTCCATATTCTTCTTCAAAATTAGATATAGCTACATAAGTCTTAAATTTATCAATTATTTTTTTATCCATATTATTTCTCAAGAATCATACCCTCTTTCTTTTAAAATTTTTTTTAATCTTTTTCTTACTCTAAATAATTTCGATTTAACCTTTGATTCTGATATACTAAATAATTTAGCAATTTCTTTTATATTATTATTATCATAATAATATTTTATAAAAACTTCTTTATCCTCCTGTTTTAGTTTTTCTAATTCCTCTACTATAATTTGATTTTTATCTTTTTCATAAAACTGTAACTCTATATTTGATAAATCAATTAATTCTTCTTCATAATCCTCTATATTAAAATTTATTTTTATATTTCTATATTTCTTTTTTATTAGATTTCTAGTAATACCTACTATTAAACTAGACATATTTTTATTTACATCTAATCTATCTTGATTTTTCCACAATGTTAAAAACACATCTAAAATAATTTCTTCAATATCTTCATCAAATATTTGCATTGAAGAATTTCTTATTATAGTATATATGTAATTTGTATATTCTTTCATTACTGTTTCTATTTCCAGTTTATTATTAATAATATAAGTATATATTTTTGCATTTTTCATTATAAATTTAAATTAAAACTCCTTAATTAAAAGATATCTTTCATTTATATATTACCATCTTTTTTTAATCGGTTGCATTTTTTGAAAAAAAATCATAGTAACTTAGATCTGTTTGAATTTTAATCAAATCTAAGTTGCTATGCATCTTTTTCAACATAATTTTTCTATATAATCACATTCATTTAATCATACATTCACAATATCTTTTCTATTTAAGCTATGTATTGATAAATATAACAATACGGCAAAATATATAATATAAATTAAAATAGAACTATATAATGTTATTCCAGATATATCCGATACTTGACCAAATAAATATATACTAAAATCCCAATTATTAGTAATAAAAAATCTAGTTATTATTGAAAGAGATTCAACTTTTGACCATTCTCTAATTGCTGTACTTGATATTATAAATATAATCAAAGTTAATATCATAGACATCGAAGTATGATTATTTATTATTCCAATAAATATACAAAATGCAATAATCATAATATACATTGGTAATTTTGTTAAACCTACTAGTATAATGTATTTAAATAAACTAATTACAATTACTTGATGATTATTACAATCATACCCTATATACCCCAAATTATAACTATCAAATCCAAATATAATGCCACCAATTACAAATTGAGCAATAACTACAAATATCATAGAAATAATTATAGTTGCAACACAAGCTATTATTTTTGAAATTATTATAGAACTTCTTTTATGTGGTTTTGTTAATAAAGTTTTGATTGTTCTTTTATTTATTTCCTCTGTAACTGTTGTTGTAGATAAATATATAGAAATTACAACAATAATTAAATCAAAATGTCTAAATGTTCTTATAAAAGAAATTCTTGCATCTATTTTATTATCTATAATTATATTATTTGTTTCATTTGAAATATCTTGTTCCCAATTATTTTCTATAGCATATTTACATAATGCTTTTCTACCTTCATAATTATTAATATTATTATTAATCCACGCTTCAGAAGTTCCATGAAAATCATCATTTATATTTAATAAATAATAATATATTATTCTATATTCTTCTAAATAATTATTTTGTATATTATAATTAAAATTTATATTGTTTCTTAACCTAATTTCATATATTTCTAATTCAATATTTATTCCATCAATTTCTTTTTCTGTAAGTGTTTCTATTTTTTTTCTCTCTTCTAAATTCTGTATTTTTAATTTTACAAATTCTTTCCAGTCATTTGAATTTAAAGCTTCAACATATTTTTTGTATTTTTCTTTTGCAAAGTTGTAATCTTCATAAGTAATATCTTTATTAAATTTTAATTCATAATCATTTATTGTTTTTAGATAAACATATATATCAGATCTATAATCTGGCATACCTATATTATTTTCTGAAAATATACAATCAAGCTGTTCTTCTTTAAGTGCAAATCTTTGCCATGAATCTTCTTTAAAAGAAGTATATAATTTTTCAAAATCTAGCGTAATTTTTTGAATAATATATTCATCAGTATTTCTATCCATAGTCTCTAATTCTTTTTCCATTTTTGATATATTACTTTCTTCAAATTTTGTACTATTAATAAAATCTGGAAATTCGTTTTGATCAGGATTTAAATTGTTATGTACAGTAATTGCTATTATTGAAACCAAAAATAAAAAATAAATGCTTTTTCTTTTCCATATTTTTATTAATTCATTTTGAACTAGTTTAATCAATATTATTTTCACCTACCTTTTTTACAAAGGCTCCTTCAAAGGTTAATTTTTCTTCATGGCAAGAATAAATTTCATATTTATTTTCTATTAGTTTTTGAAGTAGACTTGTAACATTATCTTTAGAAATATATATTCGTATCTTATTTTCATTGATTATTTCAATTTTATAATTAGACAAAATTTTTTTTATTTTATCTATACTTCTAAGTTCTAAAATATATGTACTTTCACTTGATATTGCTTGAAAATTATTTATAGTATCATCTGTAATTATCTTTCCATTTTTTATTGCAATAATTCTATTACATAAATTTTCGATTTCAGTTAAATTATGACTAGATATTAAAATAGCAATTCCTTTACTTGATAAATTTTTTATTAAATTTCTCATTTCTATTATCCCTTCAACATCAAGTCCATTTGTTGGTTCATCTAGTATTAATAATTCTGGATTATTTATAATAGCTTCTGCAATACCTAATCTTTGACGCATACCTAATGAATATGTTGAAACTTTATCTTTAATTCTATTTTCAAGTCCTACTATTTTTATCACTTCATCTATTCTATTTTTTGATATATTTTTATAATTATTAGCAGTTAATTTTAAATTATCATAACCAGATAAATACATATACAAATCAGGATTTTCAACTATTGCACCAACTTTTTCTATTGCTTTTATAAACTCTTTTTCAATATCATATCCATTTATTTTTACAGTTCCTTCTGTTATTTTTATTAATCCTAATATTAATTTCATAATAGTTGTTTTTCCAGCTCCATTTGGTCCTATCAATCCAACAATATCTCCTTTTTTTATAGAAAAAGAAATATTTTCTACAATTATTTTGCCTTTAATCTGTTTTTTTAAATTATTACATTTTAATATTTCCATTTTAATCCCCTTTCTATTCAATTCTTATATCTTTATTTTTAAATATAATAGACATTGATATCAAAAGAATTAAAGTACTAATACTTAACATTGCTATCGGACCGAACTAAGCTATAATTTGTAATATTATTTATATTTCCAAATAAATAATTGCTTATATCCCAATTAAAAATAAATATATATTTACTAATATTATTAATTAAAATATTCATTGTGGAAATAAAATAAATTCCTAAAGAAACTAAAATATTAAGTGCTATATTATTAGTAACCATTCCGAATAATAAACTTATTAAAGCTATAAGTAAATACATTGGAATTTTGCAAGCTGTTATTAATAACATATAATGAAATAAATTCATAGTTTCTATAATTTTAGTAGATACATTATATCGTATAGCATTTAATCCATAACTATCAAATCCGAATAATAATCCTCCAAATATGAATTGAAATAATATTATGAAAATGATTATAAATATTGTAATTCCTATACTGACTATTATTTTAGAAAACAATATACTTAATCGTGAATGTGGTTTTATCAACAAATTTTTTATTGTCCCACTATTAAATTCTTCTGAAATAATTGTACTAGATAAATATATTATTATAAATATAATCACAATATCAAATTTATTAAATACCTGCATTAACAAAATTCGTGCATCTTTTGGTATAGAAAAATTATTATTTTGAGAATTTAACAAAATATTATATTTAATATTATTATTTATCGCATATTTTTCCAAACATAATCTTTCTAAAATATCTTCATAAGAATATTCAAGATTAACATTATTATAGTTATCTAAAAGTAATGTATCATTTTTATATGCATTTTCATACTGCTTTTTCATATCTACATTTGTATTTGTAAGTTTTTGAAATGAATTATAAAGTGAAATTACTAGTATTCCAATTAATAATAAAATATATATATTTTTTCTTTTAAATATTTTTATTATTTCATTTTTTATTAATCTAAACATATAAATTTCCTTTCAAATTATTACGTATCATTATATACTATTTTATTTTAAAAAGCAAAAACATAAGAGCAAATGATTATAAATAACCATTTGCTCTTATAACTATTATTTAATTATTTTCTTGAATTGTATATTCTGAAATATCTGGTTCTACAATATCAGCATCTGTTACTGTGTCAAATTCATATTTCATATCATTAACTGTATTGATTTTATCTTTTCCTTCACCAGATGTTCCATTAAACTGACGAACCAATAATCCTGTTTCTTTATCAATATAAATAGAAAAATCAGATTTTGAAAAATCTTCATCATTAGAAACTATAAAAACACTTGATGATAATAAATTACTTAATTTATAACAGTCTTTTCCATTGCAAACTTCGCTTTTTATACTAGTACAAAATGACATAACCAAAAATTCCCATAAACTATTATTTTCTGCATAGTTTGCAACCTGTCCTGCTGATGGTAAAGCATTTGAATTTAATATTGCAATCTTATCACTATCAGATTCTATATAAGTATTTACTTTTTCACCATCACAATAATTAATTAATCTTCTCTTATGATCTTTACTATCTGCATTAACTTTTACTAAATATTTATCATCTTTTTTATAACTCTCTGTAATATTTAAGCTATCACCATAATATGTATAAGATGTTATGTGTACATTATTTGAATTTTGATATTTACTAACTGCATTATCAATTTTCTTTAATATTATCATATTTCTGGTCGTTTTAACTAAAAAAATAAGTAATATAATTCCTACAATAATCAATACTATTTTCCAGATTTTTATTTTTTTCTTTTCCATAAAAAAATACCTCCCATTTTTATTGGAAGGCAACCTAGCTATCATAAGGATTATATCCTTTTAGACCTATGGCTTTGCGTCATAAACTTTCGTTTATTTTGCTTTTTAACATCTATCAATATTATAACATATTTTATCATAATATTCAAATTTTACTTGCACAAAAATTTTCCTGAATATTTCTGCTTTTTTCTCAAAATACTATTCAATTTTTTATTTATAAAATTAAAGATTTTTATTTCTTTAGTTTTTTTGATAATCACCATCTTTCGTATATATTTTTTTCAAATATATTTTATACAAAAAAGGAAATTATTAAAGAAAAAAACGGAATTTTGATTAATTTCAAAAATTCTTTTTTTATAGCCATATACTACGACCCCTTGGCCCAACTTTGGCACCTTTGACTAAAAAAAAATTGCAATTTAATATATATTAATATATAATAATATGTATTATATATTATATATGAAAGAAGGAAGTAAATGGATCAGGATTTTGATAGTGTTTTGGGAATGCCATTTAAAAAATATAGAGAAGCAAAAGAATCTAAAAAACAAAGTTTGTTAAATGAGCGAGAGCAATATTTAGTTGAGCAAAAAAGATTAATGATTATAATTCTTGCAATGGCTTTAGATTATATGGAATTATATCCTAATGCTAGAGGAAGTATTTTAGGAAGAGTTAAAGGATATAGTAGTTTACTTACGAAAATATCAAATGAATTTTCTGATGTTCAAGCTAAATCAAATTTGTCTCAAGAAGAAATAATTAAAAAAATAAGTGAAATTGAATTAAAAGATATTTTTGCTACAAGTGTAATTACAGATCGTCCTCCGCAAATTTTTCGAACTGGAAATGACGATTTGGATAAAAAGCTATCTGGTTTGTTAAATAAAGTATTGCTATCAGAGCAAAGATTAAATGAACATAATGATGAAATTATAAGAAATGAAGAAGCTTTAATTTTAAAACAACAAGAAAAAGATAGAATAGTTGAGGCTTTGGCTATATCTAGAGATAAAGAAGTAATTGAAGATGAGTTTAAAGAAAAAACTGAAAAATTATTATCTCTAATAAAAACTGGAAATTTAACTGTTAGTGAATATCAAAAAATTGAAAAGGAATTAGATAAAATAAAATCTGAAACTTCTAAAGAAGAATTACAAGAAAAATTGGAAATTATAAGAAAAGATATTGATAGATTAAGAGCAAGTATTAAATATGCACAAACAAATAATGAAAGAACAAAATTAGTTTATATAGAACAATTATCAGAACTCCAATATGAAATGAGTTCATATTACGCTCAAAATGCTAATCAATTTTCTAATTTAAGCTTTTGGAAAACTAAATCAATAAGAGCTCCTAAAACAATAATAAAAGAACGGATTTAGAGCGCTAAATACTGGCTATTCAATAGATAAAGATGGTAACGTAATTGTTAATTTTGAAATTCAAGGAAAAGGTTTAATAGATTATGAAATGGCAGAACATGGTGATGGAGCAGAATATCATGAAAACCAAAAAACAGCAGAAGGACAAAGATCTAAAAGAAATGATATGCCAGATTTTACAATAATAGGTGAAAAAGAAACTGCTAGGATAGAAAATGATATAAGATCAAAATATGCTGATGTTGAAACAATAGATATGTTTAAAACAGAAGAAGAAAAAAATGCGTATTTAAAGAGAATAGATGCATATAGAAATTCATTTACCACTCTTTCTGAAGATCAAAAGGAATTATTAGAATCTGTATATGGTATCACATATATAAATCAACAAGTAATAGATGATTTAGTAAAAATAAGTGAAAAAAATGAAAGAGAAAAAATTATTCAAGATGAATGTGAAAGAATAATTTTTTCTGAAACTGTAAAAAAAGCAATTAGCCCTGATTTTGAAAAAGAAATTAAAGAAAATATTTTAATGAAAAAAGAATATAATAATATAAAATCAGAGTTAAGAAAAAAATATGTAAATACAGATAAAAACATAAAACAAAAAATTGAAATAGAAGCCAAAACAAAATTGTTATTTAGAAAAAAAGCTAAAGAAATTTTAGATTTTGCTAAAATTAATATCCCAACATTTTTTGAAGCAACAATTCCTAAAGATTTTACAGAAAGTCCTGTAGTTTATAGATACACTCCAGGTGAATGTATTTATAGAAATTATTATAATAGATTGAAAGGTTTAAAAACTAGTGATGGTAGAGAAATATATAAACCTCAACCACAACAAGAAAGAGCTTTATTAAAATTAGTTGATTTATTCGATGAAAATTACGCTGAAATTTTAGATATTAATTTTGAAAATGAACATGATGAAAAATCATTGTAATTTTTAAAATAAAACAGCGCTCCAATAGGGCGCTGTTTTCATATATATTAGCCACATACTCCTACGTACCTTTGGCTAACATTTTTCTTACTTTAACTATAATAAATACTACTCCAAATAAAATAAGTACAGTTCCAAACAAATAAATATAATTTGATATTTTTACAATTTGATTATTTTTAAATTCAGTATCTTTTCCAGATATTGCAATCTCTTTTTCACTTATTGGCTCATTATTTTCTTTATTATTTTTATATTCTTCAAATCTTTCAACAAATTTATCCCAATTTTCTGGTTTATCTGCTATTTTTTCAATTGTAAATTCATCATTTTCATATTTTAAATCAACAAATATTATATTTGTATTTAACCATATTGTATTATCTTTATTTACAGGAGTAACATTAAAATCTACAGTATATTTTGTACAAACATCATCACCAACATTTTCTCTTACACCATATCCAGAAAAACTATAATCTGATATTCTTTTTTCTTCAGGCACTGATTCATCTTTAAATTGTTCAGCATATTGTTCAACAGCCTTTTTTGATATTTCTTCAACTTGTTTATTTATTTTATTATAATCTAATTTTGCATAACTTTCTATTGATAATGTAACAAATGTTAATATTAAAATAAATGTAATAAATATTTTTTTCATAATACTATTCCTCCACTTTCTCTAAAGTTATATCTGCTTCTCTTCCATGATAATTAACATGAACAATTAATCTATCAGATGCATTATATTTTGTTACATCAAACATTCCATTAAATTCCATTATACTATCTTCATTTATATGAGCACTACCATTTTCTCTAGGTCCCTGTGTAAGTTCAAATTTTTCGCCATTTTCATTTGTTATATATTTTTCAAATTCAAATGCTTTAAACATTTTTTGCATATTTTCTTTATATTCATCTGTATTTCGATATATATTTTCTAAATAATTTAAAATATCAAGACTTTTTAATTCATCATCTTTTTCTAAAGAATTATAAAATTCTAATTCAGAAGTATTATAATGATTATTATCAACTTTTTCTGCTGGAAAATTTAATTCTATATCCATTCCGGTATCATATAAAACAGCTTTTGTAACTTTAAAATCTTTATCAGTAGATTTTACTTGCTTATAAATTACATTTTTTCTATTATACATTTTTTCTGGAACATCAACTGAGAAATCCCATTTACCTTGCAATAATATTTCTTCGTCTCCTAACATAGATTCAACATTTTCTGAAATTCTTATATCATTCATATAAATATTTAATTTTTTACTTTTTGGATAAGTATCTCCCCCTGTATAAATATTATATATAACCTTTATATGATTACCATTTTTTTCTTTTACATAACTATTAACGCCACTATTAACTAATTTTTCACCATCAATATTATAATCATTAATATTTAAATTTTTATCTTTACAAAATTCTTCTAAACCTTTTGAAAACATATTATATAAAACGATATTATTCTCATCATAAATTACCATATCAGGAAAATTCATATCTCCTACATTTTCCGGCTCTATTACTCCACTTATATCATCTGATAAAGTAACATCAAATGTAATACTTAAAGTAAAATCATCCATTACAAACTCATCTACTTTTATTTTTGTATCTACTCCTGATACTTTCTTTCCTGTGATTTCATTTTCTACCGTACTTTGGGCATTTACATCTTCTGATTTTGATTTTTCAATATATCCATTTTCTATAGCAACTCCTACTCCATTACCTGTACCAAAATAGTTATCATAAATTTTGCTAGAAATCTCTTTTGCAAAAACCATTGATGTAACTGATGTAAAACAAATCAAACTCGCAAATACTACCTGCAATATTGAAGATTTTTTGGATGTCTTTTTTTCTTTTTCTCTTAATTTTTCCACTCCTATACTAGCTTCTAAATTTGAATACATTTCATTTTTTCCCATTTTTTTAATATCCTCCATTCTTTAAAAATTCTTTTACCTTTTTTCTTATCCTATGAAGCTTTGTTTTTATATTTGGTTTTGAAAGATTTGTTTCTTTTGAAATTTGATTAATACTTTTATCTTCAAAATAAAATTTCTTAAAAATTTCAACATCTAAATCTCCATTCTTTTTGAGATTTTTAATAATAAAATCATTCAAATCTTTCTTTTCAATAAGTTCTTCTACATTAAAATTAGAAATATAGTTATCTAAATATGTATCATCTTCATTAACTAAAGATATATTTTTACTTTCTAACTTATATTTTTTATATATTACTTTTTTGGTTATACCAACTATATAAGGACTAAAACTTAATTTCTTATCTAATTTATCCTTATTTTTCCATACTATAAAAAATACATCTGATATTATTTCTTCTTCATCCTCCTGATTAAGAAAAATATTATTTTTTATTATTTTACTAATATAATTATAATAATTATCTACTACCAATTCTAAATTCAAATCATTTTTTACAAAATATTCTTCTATTAACTTTTCATTCATTTTTTCACCTCTCTTTTTATGTATTTACACTAATAAATTACCTAATATTGGATAAAAGGTTACAATAAATAAAAAAAATTTAAATTTCTTTATTTAATATTATTTATTTTTAATATCATATTTTCAAATAATACAATGGTAAATATCTTGATATTATAACATTCTAATTTATTAAAAAAAGATTTTGTCTAAATTTTAAGACAAAATCTTTTTTTAATAAATTCTATACCTAAATTTTTCTGTTTTATTAATCATGTAAAAATCATTTTAAAATATATAATTTTCTTGAATTGTATATCCTGATATATCTGGTTCTACAATATCAGCATCTGTTACTTTATCAAATTCATATTTCATATCTTTAACTGTATTAAATTCATCTTTTCCTTCACCAGATGTTCCATCCATTTCTCGAACAATTAATCCCGTTTCTTTATCAAAATATATAGAAGACTCTATTTTTGACAAATCTTCATTATCAGAAGCTACCATATTACTTAATGATAATTTATAACATTCTTTTCCATTGCAAACTTCACTTTTTATACTAATACGACATGACATAAGCAAAAGATCCAATAACCTACTATTTTCAGAATAGTTTTCGAATGTTTCTGGCTGTACTGAAATTTTACCATTTGAACTTAATATTGCAACCTTATCACCATCAGATTCTATATAAGAATTTATGTTTTTACCATCACAATAATTAATTACCATTCTCTTATGCTTTTTACTATCTACATTTACTTTTACTATATATTTATCATCTTTTTGATAACTTTCTTTTATATTTAAGCCATCACCATAATACGTATAAGATGTTATATGTACATTATTTGCATTTTGATATTTACTAACTGCATTATCAATTTTCTTTAATATTATCATATTTCTAGTAGTTCTAACTAGAAATACAAGTAATATAATTCCTACAATAATCAATACTATTTTTATAATTTTTATTTTTTTCTTTTCCATAAAAAATACCTCCCTTTTTAATGGAAGGCAACCTAGCTATCATAAGGATTATATCCTTTTAGACCTATGGCTTTGCGTCATAAACTTTCGTTTATTTTGCTTTTAACATCTATTAATATTATAACATATTTTTTAATTATATACAAATTTTACTTAGACAAAAATTTCCATGAAAATTTCTTTTTTTTATAGCCACATACTACGTCCCTCTGGCACTACGTCCATTTGGTACACTTTCTCTGACACATCATTTATGCTGGATTTACATGTATCATACAATGTTTTATAAATTTCATATTTTTTTCTATATTATCATGAACATTATGTGCAATTTTGTGTGCTTCTTTTAGATTCTTTTCTCCATCAACACTAATCTCCAAATCAACATAAACTTTATTTCCGAATAACCTAGTTTTTATCATATCTACTTTTACAACACCATCCTGCATACATGCCATATTAAGTATTTTATCCATTGTATCATCATCACAAGCTCTATCTATCATCTTATTTATCGAATCTTTAAAAATATCATATCCTGCTTTTAAAATAAAAACACAAATTATAATACTAGCTATTGAATCAAAAACTGGAAATCCTAAACGTGAACCTAATATTCCAACAAAGCTTCCTATTGAAGATAAACTGTCTGAATGATGATGCCAAGCATCAGCCATTAATGCTGAAGAATTTATTTTTTGGGCAACAATTTTGGTGTATAAAAACATTGCTTCTTTTGTTAAAATTGAAATTATAGCAACAACTAATGTAAATCCTTTTGGAACAGCTAAATGTTCATAATTTCCACTTATAATATTTTTTATTCCTGAAATTCCAATATTTACCCCAATATAAAATAGAATTATAGCTAAAATCATTGCAACAACACATTCTAACCTTTCATGTCCATATTGATGTTCTTTATCTGCTTTTTTACTAGATAATTTCACACCAAATATTACAATTATAGAACTTAAAACATCAGAAATCGAGTGAACTGAATCACAAAGCATTGCACAAGATTGTCCAATTATTCCTGCTAATAATTTAAATATTGATAAAAAAGTATTGGCTAAAATGCTTATTATTGAAACTTTTATAGCAATCTTTTCATGATTAGAATAATTTAATTCATTCAAATCTTTTCCTCCTTTTACAATTATATGAAAAAAACATTTACAGAATTTTTTATTTTAAATCCCGTAAATGTTTAATTTACTGCTAATATATAGCCCAGCTAAAATTTAGCTTGATTGTTTATATATTTTTAATATAATATATGTCGAAAATTGTAAAAGTGATAATAGATTTAATTATATTTTTTTATTTTCTAATTTTATTGAAACATCTTCTTTAAGCAAAGTATATATTATTGAAAATATAGGAACACTTAATAAAATTCCTATTATTCCACCAGTTGCTCCCCCAACAGTTATTGCAAATAATACCCATATTGCTGGAAGACCAACAGAATTTCCTACAACTTTTGGATAAATGATGTTTCCTTCAAATTGTTGTAATATTAGTACAAAAATAATGAAAACTATAACTTTTCTAGGAGTATCTGATAAAATTAAAATACTTCCTATTACAATTCCTATAAAAGCTCCTACTACTGGTATTAAAGCAGTGAATCCAACTAAAACTCCTATTGTTACTGCATAAGGTATTCTTAAAATAAGCATTCCTATACAACATAAACTACCAAGTATAATTGCTTCTACAAATTGTCCTGTTATAAAACTAACAAATGTAGTATTTGCCTTTTTTGCAATATATAAAAATCTTTCTGCCTTTTCTTCTGGTAAATAAGCTAAAACAATTTTTTTTGATTGAAGCTTCAATTTTTCTTTTTGAAGTAATATGTAAATTGAAAATATGATAGAAATAATAAAATTAAAAATGCCACCAAATATAGCAGAAACAATACTTGCAGAAGTATTTAAAATATTTCCACCAACACTTACAACTATACTTGATATTCTATTATTTACATCATCTATACTAATATCAGTTTGCTCTATCGCATCTAATATTGTAGGATATTTATCTAAAACCTCTTTTGCATTTTCTTGAATCCAATCCCACAATTTTGGAATTTCCATTATTAGTTGTGAAATTACTTCTATCAATTCTGGTATAACTAACCCTATAACTAAAGCTAATAATAAAATAATTGATAAAATTGATAAAATCATTGAAATAGGTCTTTTTAATTTGCTATTATTTTCAATTTTCTTTCCTTTTACTATTTTATCTTTAAACAATTTTCTTTCAAAAAAAACCATTAAAATATTTAAAATAAAAGCAATACATGCTCCTAAAATAAAAGGAAATATTGTACTTATAATACTAGATATGATATTAAAAAATATCCCATAATTTTTTAATATCCAATTAAATAATATAGCAAAAAATACAATAAATATAATTTTTTTTAAATTATTCTTATTTAACTCCATAAATTAACTCCTTTTTAATTCATACATTTGTTTATTTTACCATATTTTAATACATATTTCAATGTTCTAAAGTATTGTCATTTAAAATTCATAACATAATTTGACTTTTAGTAAGTTAAATTTTTCAAATAGAAAAACTTTTAGAATAATTCATATTAACCTAAATTCTCAATAAATTTATTAAATCATTTGCTCCAAAAATTATATCTTCTTCACTATTTTGATCATCTTGTATTAAATTACAAAAATCTTTTATATCTTCTATAATTTTGTTTGAAGGATATTCCATATCATTTTTTGTAACATAATATTTTTCAAATAAAATATTTGAACATTTTATTAAGTCTTCTAAATAACATCTTTCTTTAAAATATATATACATATTTGCATAAACTACAATTTTATATATTTCTAAAGTCATAGATCCTGTTTTATTTGCCACTTGTATAGCACTTCTAAAAAATTCCTTTGATAAACGTATATTTTTTGAATTTGCAAAATAAATCCCATAATAGTTATAAATTAATTCAAAAGGATGTTGATTTGTAATTTCTATATGTTTTGACTCATCAAATAAATCTGTTGAATTTATAGAAATATCTGCTATTTGATTACCAAGTATAATTGCTTTGGCAACTCTAGATTTATCAATTACATCAAATATATTTTTAGCAAATCCAAAATTATTTTTAGATGATTCTCCCATTATTTTTATTAATTGATTTAAAAAATAAATATTAGGTTTTGATTTTAATATTTCATTTAGCAAAACTTTTACATTATTTATTACATTACTAGATGTAACTTTAGAATCATTAAAAATAGATTTATATAAATATAAAAGAGCATCTTCATATTTTTCCATCTCACATTCTAAATTTGATCTATATATATATTCTCTTGATATATCTTCTTTAGATGAATAACAATTTACTGCTTCTTCCCAATCTTTTTTTGCAAATTCATATATTTTTTCCTTTTTTTCTTGTGTTTCTTGTGATCGAATCATATTTGTATATGCCTGAAGTCTTGTACCTAAACTTTTTCCTAATAAATTCGATTTTATATCTTCATCACCTGTAACATTTTTCAAAGTTTCTTTTATATCTCTATTCTTTTTTATCAAATCACTTAATTCATCAACACTTTTACTATAAGCTAAACAATCAATATAGAATACAGATTTTCTATTTTTTAATATATTATAATATTCAAAAAAAGCAATATCTCCTTTTAAAAATTTAATTTTTTCCTCACATTTTTGTATTACTTTCTCTGATTCAAGATTTTTTCCTTCATGAGTATATACAGTTAAAATATATAATAATATATCTAATTTCATTTTTTTTATTTCAAATTTATCAGATTTCAATTTTATACAAATATCATTATAAACCATTGTTACAAATTCTTCAGCATATTTCATATCACCACGAATTTTTAAAAATTCTTCAATTTTCATTTTTAATAAATCATTTTGGATTTGTACTTGTGTTAGTGGCATTGAATCTAAATTTTTAGCAATTAAATCTGTAATAAATTTTCTTTTTTCTTTATCTGTTTGTTCAAATGCTAAAAAAATACTATCAACAATTTTATTATGAGATAAATATTTTGAAAGCATTATTTCATATTTTTCTCTATTAATTTTAAAAATATATTTTGAATTTTTAAATAAATTTTTTAATTTATTTTTTTGTTCACTAGTAAAATGAAAAGCATCTTGAGTTAAATAAGCATTACATACTGCATCACATAACATCAAACTATATGATAAATTTGCAGAATCTAAATTAAAAGATATATTAGAATCAGGAGTAACATAATATTCTTGCTGTAAAATTTTGGATTTAACTTTTTTTATGATTATTGGTTCATATTCATCTAGCTGAATTGTAGCTTCTGTTGCATTTTTAAATTCTTTTTTTGGATCAATTCTCTTAAATGCCGCTTTTACAGTTAAAGAAATTGGTTCATTAGGATTTTCTATACATAATCTTTCCATTAAATTAGCAATTCCATCAGCCATCATTGATAAATATAATTCATTTGGTGAATTCATAATTTTTCTTTCAATATTTTCAAAAATAACAAATTCATATCCTAAATTATTTATTTTTTCCAATATTTCTAATTGTTTTTTAGATATAGATTTTTTTTCTTCTGGTGTTTTTGCTTTATTTCTATCTGTGCTAATATGAGATTTTTCTCCGTTTAAAATATTTTTATATGCAAATTCATCATTTAATCCATTTAAAACCAAAATTCCGCCTATTAAGGAAGGGTTTAATTCTTTATTTTTATCATTAATACCAAATTCTCCTGATTCATCTAAATATAACTCATACCTCTTCATTTAATTCTCCTCCTACATAATCAGTATATTTCATTCCATTTTTTTTATCTTTAAAATAATATAAAGTATTATTTTTACAAATTACATATTTTCCTAATCCAACTTTATCTTCATTTTCATATCCTGCATATACAACTTCTGAATCAAAATCACAAGTACAATCAAAATTTTTTATATTAAACATTTCTCCAAATTTATTTGCAAAAAACAAAGTTAAATTCCAAACAGCATAAACATTAGTCTCATTAATAATACCATGTGCTTCTACTTTATTTCTAAATTCTGTAAACAAAAAAGCTAATGCACTATATGTTATACCTTCTCCTTCAATTTCAAAATTTAACAATCTACCAAAATATGAACGAATCAATATTTCTTCATCTGTAGATAATCTAAAATTTTTCTCTCTAATATTTTTATATAATAAATCATCTTTGTTTTTATATTCACTTAATATTATTTGATTTGCCCAAGTTGATGGATCTTCTCCTACTATTTTCATTTCTATTATATTTGGATCAAACATATTATTATTTTTTGCAAATAAATAATATTGAATCAATTTTCCCATAGCTGTAATATAATTAAAAAATAATAAAATTGATTCATAAGGTGATGAATTAGCATAAGCATTTTTAAACATTTCATATAAATTTTTATTTTTTGGAACTACACAATTAAATTTATAAATTCTATTATTAAACTCATATCTATATATTTTGTCTAAATCTTCTATAACAATCCTATTTAAAAAATTGTCATTAAAATCTTTTTGTGTTAATTCTTCAGTTGTAGTTATTTTATAATGTAATTTTTCTGATTTATTATAAAAAAGTTCATTTGATGACAATAAATTTATTTTAGAATACAAGTAATTTAATTTACTAACTTTTTCTTCGCTTGGTACTGTAAATAAATCTTCAACATATTCAATAACATAATCTAAATCACAAAATTTTATATGATAAATTTGTTTAAAATCTAATAAAGAATTATATTTATCCACATTGTTAACACCAAATATCGTATACATATTAGGATTATTTATTTTTTGTTCCTCATATATGCTAATAATTTGATCTAAATTTAAATTCTCTTCTTGTACATTTTGTTCATGAATAATTGCTATTGTATTATCTTTTATTAATTTTTCAATATCATATTTTTTATATGCATCATTATCTATAATTTTATGTAAATCTGTTTCAATATTCATATATATATGATTTGATTTAATTTTACATTGA
This sequence comes from uncultured Clostridia bacterium, assembly GCA_947630235.1. GTDB lineage: Bacteria > Bacillota > Clostridia > TANB77 > CAG-508 > Scatovivens. Next base: position 5,617 of record CANRGN010000029.1, on the reverse strand, counting down.
GGAGGATTTATTAAATTAAATGAACTGGTTGTTATATTTCCATTTATTAAAATAAACCTTAATTTTGTTTTACCTTTTTTCATATCTCTTTTTAAAATTTTAAGTTTTTTTGATAAATAATTGTTTTTAGGAATTATAATATATAAAATATAAAAAAATAAAATAGTTGGTATATATATAATTGCCATATCTTTTTTTACATATCTCATATAAAATGCTTGTTTATCAAAAGAAAAAATTACCAAAATTATTTTTACTATTTCAAATAAAAGAAACATTTTTATAAAAATTAAATTAATATCTATTTTATATAAATCTAAAATTTTTTTTGGTTCTTTCTTACTTTTTCTAGAAAAATCCATCATATACAAAATAAAAACAAAATCCACGCCTAATGTAACTGTTATAATTTTTATAAATTCAAAAAAATTATTATTTATAGAAATATTAAAATCAAAACCTAAAAAAACATACAATAGTATAAATTCTACAATATATGCACCTAACATAATAATCCAATTTACTTTTGTTATTTTTTGTTTCATTATTTTATTTCCCACTTTCCTAATTCTCTAATAATTTCTTCATCAGAATAAATATAATTTTTATATAATTTTACCTTTTTATCAATAACTTTACGGTTTCCAGTTTCATAATTTAAACATTCTTTATATAAATCTATTTTTGTATCATCTTCTTTAGGTTCAGTAGCTGTATATGAGTATAAAAATAATTTATTATTATTTTTATATATAGCAAATATATCTTTTTCAAAAATATATTTTATTTTTTCATCTTCTTGAATTGTAACATCAGTATCTACAAATTTTTTTACTAAAACAAATGTTAAATTAAATAAATGATCTATTATTTTTTCAGCATCTTTTTGAGTTATTACTCCATGAGCTAACATTTTATTTCTTATATTAACAATACATGAACCAATATCATTTTTTAATTCGTATTTAGACTTCTTTTTATAATTAGAGTTAAATATTAAATTTATGAAATCAACTGAATTAATTATTTGAGTTTCATCAATTTGAATATTTGTTGTTCCTGAAATATTGTTAGGTTTTTTAGGATCCAATATATCATTTATACCTAAACAATCTTTCCACATTGATAAATATCCACCTCTAATATTCTTGCATTTTGCAATTTCTGGATTATCTATTATATTTTTTAAAGCTAAATAATGAATAGTATATTCACTCATTTTAAGTAAAGTATAAAAATATTCCACATAACTAAATGATGAAATAATATGCCCAAGCCCATATTTTATATAATCATTTCTTTGTTGTACAGATTTTTCTGCTAAATTACTAATATATGGATCAGTGTCTAAAAATTTATCACTATCTTCTTCAATTAACCTATTATAATAGTTTTTTAATTCTTTCTTTTTTACATATTCTAATAATTTTTCACAATCAGACTTCAATTTATCAGCTTTAGGAGTTATATCAACAACATTCAAAATTGTTTTTACATCTAAGTTTTTTATGTATCTATAACCAAAACTTTTTCTAATATATTTAGAAAGATTAGTTTTATATTTTTTATTTATCATAAAATTATTACATATAATAAATTTACTTGTTTCTTTTGAAATATTAGTTATCTTTTCTTTAAAACATTCATTAGATTTTTCGGAATTAACTAGCTCTGATATTTTACCATCTATTAAAATCAAATATCCAACATTTGTAAATTTATTTATGTCTAATAAATTAAATCTAATTGCATCATAAGATGCAAATGTATATTGCTTTCCATCTACAATTAAAGCTTTTCCTATCTTTTTATTATCATATTTTCTAAATACTCTTAGAGGATTTAAAATATTATCAGAAAAAGTAAATTTATAATTATTTGGAGTAACTACTAATATTAAATTTTCATTTCCATATTTACTTATTCTTTTATTTTTACAGCTTTTAATAGATAAGTAATACTTTATTATTAATGTTACTACTATAATGAACAAAACTCCTGTAATAAATTTTTTATTAGATTTTATAATAATATATTTATTAGGAATTGTAAAATAATAGATTATAAAATCTAAAATTATATTATACCTATAAATAATTTTAAATATTCTCTCTGAAATATAAGCCAATTCACCTTTTTTAAATTTACTATTTATATATACGAAAGCTAAAAATATAAAACTTAAAATCGTTTCCCAAAATATCATTTTTCTAATATTAAAACTAGGAACATATTTTTGAACTGGTAATAGCCAAAAATCAGCTAATTCTAATTTCCAATTATCATCATTATAATTAGTATAATACCAATTTTTTGAATGGTAATATTTAGGAATTACATAATATACTAAATTTATTCCAAATAAAAAAATTAAAATAATTAATATCGAATATAAAAATCTACTTTTTTTATTATTTTCTTTTTCTAATATTAATCTCAAAAAATCATATTTAATACTTACCAATATAGTAAATGCTACTAAAAAAATTCTATGTAAATTAGTAAAATCAAATACTAAATATTCACTCGAATTTGAAATATTAAAAATAATTTTTATAAATATACTTAAAATCAAAAACTTTGTAATTACTGAAATAAAAAATCTTTTCATAAATTTTCTTCCTTTAAAATTGAACTTCTATATCTTCACCTGTATATTTTACATCAACTATAGTAGAAGATATTTCCTCAGTACCATTCATTTTTGTTATTTTATATTTTCCATCAGGAACATAGTAAAACTTTATCACACCATCTGATCCTGTTTCACTAGACCCCATATACATTAAATCTTCAGTATCTCCCATAAATCTTTCTAATTTTACTTTTCCTTCCGTCCATCTTTCATTTGTAGTTGAACTTGGATCAATTAAAGTTAATTTAATCATATTTAAATACTCTTGATTACTGTCTATATCTATTGGAATTTTCTTTGAAACTTTATATCTTTTCCCATTATATATAAAAGTAATTGTAAATTTATATCTTATATCTCCTAAATATATATTTTCTGGATATTCTAATATAAAACTTTCACCATCTTGAAAATTCTTTTTTTCTTTTTCTTCTGTATCTAATATTTTAATATTGTTATTGTTATCATATTGTTTATCAATAGAGAAATTTTCAATAAAAGCGTTTGGAATTCTAATAGTACACTTTTTTTGTTCATAATCTTGATCATCATTACGTAATATTGATACTGTTAAATCAAGATCTAATCCACTTAATTCATTTTTTAAAAATTTATAATTATAAATTTGACTATTTAATGAAGTTTTCTCTTTTTTTAATTCATCACTATTGATTAAATATGTATTTTCAGTATAAGAATCATCACTTTTATTACTATTGTTTAATTTAGTAATATATTTTTCTTTTTCTTCTTCACTAATGCTATGATCTCCATTTATAAGAGTTTGATAAAAAGATTGCTTTTTATATTCTGATGTAAAACGATATGCAGTATCATCTATAACCAAATTTTCCGATGTTGATTTTTGTTTAAAATAATATATTGCGTTTACTTTAAAGTTTTTAATTCCTATTCTACCTTCATTATTAGTTTTTGCATTTAATAATACATCTCCTTTGTAATCATAAAATTCAAATTCTGAATTTTTTATTGGTTGTAAATTAGTATCATAAACACTTATTCTTATAAAAATATTACTATCATCATAATCTTTTGAATAAGCAGAATCTCTTTTTCTAATTAAATCTTCAGCATCTTGAAAAAAAATTTCTTCATCTAGATATTTTGAAAAATCATTATCTATTAATTTTAAATTATGTTTTGGCAATATCTTAAAAAAATATAATAAAAGAATTGCTAAAAAAATTATTAAAACTAAAAAAATTCCTATTTTCTTTTTCATTTATTTCTCCCACTTTAATTTAATAAATTTCAATTTCGGTCTTACTATCAATATTACCTTTTCTTCCAGCATCAACTATATAATCTCTACCATATTCATCTATATATACACTAGGTGTTAAAGTAATTGCTTCAACTTTAAAAATAACGTTTATAATTGCTTTTCTTTTCTTAAATTTAACATGAATCTCATTAGTTTTTAAAAAGTCTTTTATTTCTATACCATAATTATCTACAATTTTACCATCAAAAGGTTGACCATTTTCATCTTGTAACACAACATTTAAACTGGTTAATATTCCCGATTCTACTCCATAATTATATGGACCAACCATATAATATTCACCATCTGTAGAATCTCCAAAAACTACAGAATGTGTTTTTACAAAAAAAGTTGAACTTAAAGTCCAATCAGAGTTATCAGATTTTGCTACATAACTTTCAGCTAAATCTATCAATTCACTAGCTTTATTAAATACTTTATCACTTATATTATTTTTTTTGTAAGCTTCTTTTATGGACTCTAATTTAGAAAATTCTGAAGAAAAGTTTGCAGTACCAGTTCTATAACCAACATCCCAAATTGCAAGTTGAACTGCTAAATAAGCTTCTTCAGGTGTTTCAACTCCCATTTCTTCTAAAGTTATATTTGGATAAGATTCTCTTAAAATTATTGTTATAGCATCACTTGCATAATCCGATAATTTTAAATTACTTCCTACTTTTAGTTTTTCTCCTGGTCCATCGTAGTGGTAAGAAAGTGAATAAACATTAGCATTTTGTACTTTATACATTTTATCAAATGGATAAATATTATTTAAATCAATAATTTTAGAGATTTGATATTCTTCTTTTCTTTCTACTATATGATCTACATTTGATTGTAATATATTATTATCTGTAATAAAATGAGTTTTACTTTCTATATCATATCTAGCTGAAACAATATATACTAATATTGATATCAATATTACAAGAATAATTAAATATTTATATATAAATTTTTTCATTCAAACCTCCTATTTTCTATCATATATCAAATCTACTCTTTCTAGAATTTGTTCTTTATCTTCACTATTTTCATCAATTACAAATTCATGTACTCTCTCTCCAGTTTCAACTTCTTGTATATAATAATATCCGCTTTGTAAATTTCCTACCCCTGCTAACCCTTTTTTATTTGTGGTTATAGTAAGAATAAGTTCATCTTGAAAATCTCTAATATCATATTTAATACCATTTACAGGATTTCCATTTGAATCTTTTAATGATAAAATAAACATCATTTCTTTTTCCTGATCAGAAACAATATATGAAAAACTTGGGTCTGCTTTTGATATAACAAAAAGATATCTACTATCATCTAATGAATATCCTTCAGGAACTTCTTTTTCTTTTAAATAATAAATTCCATAATCCAAACCTAATAGCCCACCTGATCCTTTTTCATTTGTTTTAAATTCACCTAAAAAAGATCCATTTTGACTTGTCACTTCCCATTTAGAATTCTTTATAGCATTTCCTTTATCATCATATCTTTCTATATATATGTAATTTGTTGTATTACCAATAATTTCACATTCTTTTTGTTTAGCATTATAAGAAGATGACATAGATTGAATTTGTTTACTAAGTTCATATAACTTATACTCTCTTACAATAAGAATTGATAAAACTACTAAAATTAATATTGAAATTAAATATATAATTAGTTTTATTAATTTTTTCATAAATTCCTCC
>CANRGN010000028.1 GCA_947630235.1 uncultured Clostridia bacterium | reverse complement strand
ATACTATAACTCATTCTACTTTTCTGTTACGGCCCCATGTCTTCTTCAAACCCCCTTTTACATAAAAAAAAAAAATAAAAAAAAATAATAAAGAATAAAACAAAATGGATTTTTTGATTATTCAAAAAATCCATTTTGTTTTATTGTTTCGTTTTATTCTTTATTATTTTCAGAAAACTTTTTCAATTTTTGATAAGCTAAATAATTTATAGTTCCTTTTTGGAACTCTCCATTTTCATCTTTAACTCCAGCTGGTACACCTGTTAAAATTTCAATACCTTCATTTATAGTTTTTACAGCATATATATGAAATAAACCTTTATCAACTGAATCAATAATATCATCATTTAAACTTAAATTTCTAACGTTTTGATGTGGAATAATTACACCTTGATCTCCAGTTAAACCTCTCATTTTACATATTTGATAAAAGCCTTCTATTTTTTCATTAACTCCACCAATTGGTTGAATTTCTCCCTTTTGGTTTACTGAACCAGTTACTGCAATAGATTGTTTTATTGGAATTTCTGAAAGACTAGAAAGGATTGCATATGCCTCTGTACTAGATGCACTATCACCATCAACTCCTCCATATAACTGTTCAAAACATACACTTGCAGTTAAAGATAGGGGTATATTTTGTGCAAATTGCTGTCCTAAATATCCTGTTAAAATCATTACACCTTTAGAATGTGAAGCACCAGACATTTCTACTTCTCTTTCTATATTTACAATACCAGTTTTTCCCATATATGTATTAGCAGTTATCTTAGCAGGTTTTCCAAAGGAATAATCACCTATAGTTATAACTGTTAATCCATTTATTTGCCCAACCTTTTCACCTTCAGTTTCGATTAGTAAAGATTCCTCTTTTATCATTTGAAGATATTTTGTATCATATTTCTTTATTCTATCCACTCTTTCATCTAAAGCTTTTTTCACAAATTCTTTTGTAACTACCTTAGATTTAGACAACTTAGCCCAAGTAGCAGATTCACCAACTATTTCGCTTATTTCATTAAATTGAGTTGACAATTTTTCTTTATCTCCAGCCAGCTTAGAAGTAAATTCAACAATTTTAGCCATAGCTTCTTTATCTAAATCAATAAGTTCTTCTTGAACACAAAAACTTCTTACAAATTTTGAAAGCTTCTCTATATTTTCTTGTGTTCTTGGAGCATCTTCTTCAAACTCCACTTTTAATTTAAATAATTTTCTAAAATCATCATCAACTGATAATAAAGTATGATATATTTCTGAATTTCCTATTAACAAAACTTTTAAATCTAATGGTATTGGTTCTGGTTTTAATGAAGCTAGCATCATTGTAGCTCTTTGCTCAGCAATATTTTCAATTGTTAATTGTTTAACTCTTAAAGCTTTTTTTAATGATTCATAAACTAATGGATTTGATAACAAATCTCTAGCTTGAAATACAATATAACCACCATTAGCTTTATGAAGTAAACCTGGTTTTAACATTGTAAAATCAGTTTTTAATGCACCAAAATGATTTTCATATTCAAGACCACCAAATATATTATTATATGAATAATTTGTATCCATTATAACTGGAGCACCTTCTAATTTGCTGTTATCAATAAACAAATTTACTCTATAATTTAGCCATGGCTCTCTAATTTCAGGTTTTTGCATAGAATTTTGAGATAACTTATTATCTTCATCTACTAAAAGGAATTGATTTAAATTTAATAGAATATCTTTTTTAATTGACTCTAAAAATACTCCAATTTTCTTATTTCTTTTATAATTAGCTCTTATTGAATTTATATGAACATTTATTGTAAGAAGAGCTATATTAGATTGCCATTCCTCTATTTTTTTATCAGATTCTCTTTCTAATACTTTTATATGTGATAAAGCATCAAAAACCCAATCTTGAACTTTCATAGATTTTTCTTCAAATTGTTGCTTAATTGCATCATCTAATTTATCAAATTCATCTTCTGCTAAAATTTTTCCATCCAATACAGGCATCATATATATACCATTATTGGTAGATTTTACCTGAAATCCTTCTGCTATTGTTTTTTTATTTAAATTTTGTAATATTTTTTCTCTTTTTTCATCAAATTCTTGCTTTATAGCTGATTTTTCTTTTTCAAAATCATCATTATTAAAAGTTTTTTTCAAATCCCTTCTAATATCTTTAATAAAATTTTCCATAGTTTGTTTGAAAACTTTACCTTGCCCTGCCTGAAAAGAAACCGCTATAGGCTCATTCGGATTATCAAAATTATATATATAACACCAGTCATTTGGCGTTTTCTTTTTTGCTGCTTTTATAGATAGATATTTTTTAGTATACATAGTTTTTCCAACACCAGTTGGACCTTCTAAATATAAATTATAACCTTTTATATCCATGTCCAAACCAAATTTTAACGCCTTTATTCCTCTTTCTTGTCCATAAATTAAATCAGTTGTATCAAGTAATTCTCTAGTAGTTTCAAATTTAAAATCATTAGGATTACATATAGCTTTTAAATCTTTTGGTTTTAGCTCATTTTCTCTTCTCATTTAATTTTCTCCTTTGTATTCTTTTTTTGTTATTGTATATTATAAATATAATTTTTTCAATGCCAAATTCTACATTTTTACAAAAAATAATCCATAAGAACTGCATCAAAAATTCCATTATAATATTTTTTTCTTATTCCTACTTGCTTAAACCCCTTTTTTTGATATAAATTAATTGCAGAAATATTTTTTTCATTAACTTCTAATTCTATTTTTGAAACATTAAATTCTTTCGACAATTCTATCAAATTATTAAGCATAATTGTAGCAATTCCTTTTCTTCTGTAATTTTTGTTTGTTACTATATTCATAATTTCTACTGTACTAAAATTATACTTTATTCCAGCAAAACCTACAATTTTTTTATTTATTTTTGCAACAATATATTTTGTATATTTATTTTCTAATTCTTCTTTTAATATTTTTGGATTCCAAAAATTATCAAATTCTGTTTTTAATACATCTTCTATATTATAATAATCTTTTAGAGTCATATTTTCAATTATAATTTCTTCCATAAAACCTACATCTTATTTCTTAAATAAATTGGCACAATAGTATCCGCATTTTTTAAATCATTTTTTAAATATTTTTTATATGCTAAAAATCCTACATTTCTTGCATACTGCTTACTAATATATGAAAAACTTACATTTTCTAAATTATCACAAATTAAATTTTGATGTAATAAAGCACCATCACCAACTAAAGTTAAATTATCATATTTTCTTAATTTTTCAATTATTATATTTATATCGTCTGCTAAATATTCTTCAATTTTATTATATTCTTTATCAAATACACCAAAATATACTTGATTATTTCTAGCATCAATCAAACTTGCAATAATCTCATCTGATTCTACATTTTTTGCTAAAGTTTCTAAAGAAGTTATTTCTGCAACAGGAATGCTTAAAACTTCTGCAATTGCCTTTACTGTTGCTAAGCCAATTCTAATTCCTGTAAAAGATCCTGGCCCACAATCTATGCCTATAAGATTTACATCTTTTAATGTAATATTATTTTTTTCTAATAATTCTTTCATAATTGGCATTAATTTTTCTGAATGAGTTAATCCACTATCTAAATTTATTTCATCTATTAATTTACCTTCTTCTAAAATAGCAACAGAGCAAATTTTAGAAGTTGTATCTACAGCAAGTATTTTCATATAACACCTCTTATAATTCTAAAGTAGCATTTCCAAAAAATTCAACTTTAATAGTTCTTTTATTTTCAATATCTTTATCTTTTGAAAAACTAAATTTTATATAATCTTTAGGTAAAATTTTTTCTATCATTTCTCCCCATTCTATAATACAAGCACCTTTATCAAAATATTCTTCTCCACCAATTGCATAAAACTCATCTTCATCAGATAATCTATATACATCAAAATGATAAATATTAAATATTTCTGTATTATATACATTTACAAGCGTAAAAGTAGGACTTGAAATTTCATCTTCAAGTCCATAATATGATAATATTCCTTGAGTAAATTTTGTTTTTCCAGAGCCTAAATCACCTGTTAAAACAATTATAGTATTTTTATTTATTTGTTTAGCTACTTTTTTTGCAAATTCTATTGTTTCATTTTCAGAATTCGTAATTAGTTCTAACATAGTTTCTCCTTTTTAAAAAAATACCACTGTTCCTACTAAAAAACTAATTATAAAAAAACCGAATAATATATCTTAACATCAGAATAGCCTTTGCAGTAGGACAATAAACATCATTTTCATTTTTCTTATTAACAAAAACAGTTATTATTTCTCCTAATCTTGGATTCACACTTGATAAATTATTTCCATAAAACATATTAGATTTACCATTAACATGATACCTATAGATTGGAATATATGTTGAAACACCAGACTGAGCAAAACTTACACATTTTGCTTCAAATGGAACTGTACATCTTTTTTTATTTTTCTTATTTCTAATAAAATCATCTAAAAATAATTGCATTACTATAAGAATACCTAAAAATATTACAATTTCTTTTATATTTATTCCTCTAACTCCTATTATTCTAGATATTGGATAAGATAAAATAGCAAGGCTTACATCAAATACAATCCAACCTTTAAAATTATTATATATTAAGCCTATTCCTATTAAACCTATTATACCTCCTAAAATAGTTATTAAAAAAATATTAAATAATTGATTATTATATTCTAAAACTAATAATGCTACAGACATTATAAACCATAATAAAATGTTAACATTTCTTGTTGTTTTACTGTTCATTATTTATTTTCTCCTTCGTAATTTAGTAATATTATTATATCATTAAAATATTTTTTTTTGCAATATATTTATATTTTTTTATTTAATATTCTATTTTACTTCCATCTGTCCCTTTTTTTACCACTATTTTTTTATCAATTCTTTCCTTTAATTCAGCAACATGACTAATTATTCCAATTAATTTATTTCCATCTATTAAAGAACTCAAGGTTTCTATTGCTTGATCTCTAGATTCTGAATCTAAACTTCCAAATCCTTCATCAATAAATAATGTATCTATTAAAACACCTCCAGAATAACTTTGAATTATATCTGATAACCCTAAAGCTAAAGATAAAGAAGCTTTAAAAGTTTCTCCTCCTGATAAAGATTTTACATCTCTTTTCTTTCCATTATAATTGTCTATAACCTCTAAATCTAAACCAATTCTATCTGAAGATTTTTCTGCATTTTCTTTTCTTATTAGATAATATCTATTATCAGTCATTTTTGTTAATCTTTTATTTGCTTGTATTATTATCATATCAAAATATGCACTTTGAACATATTGTTCAAATTCAATTCTTCTTTTTCCTTGAAGCATTCCACAAGCAGTTCTAGCCATATCATCATATATAATAAATTCATCTATTTTTTCTAAAAGCTCTTTTGATGTATTTTTCAAAGAGGAATTCATTCTTTTATTGTTATCTAACACAACTTTAGAATCCATTAATTCCTTTTTTCTAATATCCAAATTTTTTTGAAGCTCTAATAATTTATTTTTATCATTTTGGATATCTAATTTTTCTTTATTTTTAACTAATTTTTCAAGTTGTGAAATTATAATATTATTTTCAGTACATTCTTTATTATAATTATCTATTTCTTTTGTTAATTTCTTTATTTTATCATTACTATATTTTTTAGATTTATATTCCTCTTCATTTTCAAAACCTAATTTTTTATAAGCCTTTTCATAATCTTTTTTTGCTAAATTTAAATTTTTCTCTTTATTTTTTTTCTGAAACTCATATTCTTTTAATAAAGTTTTTTCTTTAATTAAATCTTCCTTTTCCTTTTTAATTGATTGCTCAAACTCAGTTTTAAACTTATCATAATCAAAATTTACAATTTTCGACTTTTTATTACAAATTTCAAAATAAATATTATTAAATTCTAATTCTATTTTATTTAAGTTTTTATAAACCTCAGATAATTTATCTTCATTATTTTTTGAATATTCATCTAAATTAAAATCATCTTTTTTACTTTCCTCTATATTGTTTAATAATACTTCAATTTTTGAATTTAATTTTGTTATTTTATCTTTTATATCACTATTTTCCAAAAGTTTTTTCTCACAAACCTTCTTAAGCTTATCTAAATTTTCTTTTGTAAGTACATTTTCACTTTTCTTTGCTTTAGCAGGATGAACAATACTTCCACATACTGGGCATGGCTTTCCTTCTACTAATTTTTCAGCCAAAATTCCTGCTTGCTCTTTGAAAAATTTATCTTCTTCTACTAAATATTTCAAATTTAGTTCCTTATATTCATTAGAAATTTTTTCGTAATCTTTAGCTTGTTTTAATTTTTCTAAATTTAGATTTTGCAATTCTATGATTTTTGATTTTTCACATAAAAATTTATTATTTAATTCATCAAAATTTTTATAATCAATAAATAATTTTTTTAAAATTTCAAGCTTATTTTCCTTTTGGTTATTTTGCTTTTCTTTTTCTTCTCTAGAAATAATATTCTTCTCTAAACTACTAATATTTTTTTCTATAACTGATAGTTCATTTTGAATATTAATTAAATTTTCTTCTTTAGGAAAAACTATAGACAATATTTTTTGGCTTTTTTCTATTTTTTCTTTTAAATTATCTATGTAAGCTTTTCTTTCTTGTAAATTTTTTCTTAAAGTTAATACTTTTTCATATTTATCTAGATTATTGTTATCCTCTATTTTTATTTTTATATTGTTTTCAATTTTTTTATAATCTTTATTTAATAATTCAGAATCATCAGTTAATTTTTCAAAATCATTTTTATTTATTTTTATTTCATTTTCCAAATAATCTAATATTTCTTCTATATCTAATTTATTTAATTCTTTAATATTTATTTCATCTATTACATTTGGCTTTTCTTTCCAAATAATATTTGAACAATTAGTTATAAAAGTATTTTTTAAATTTTTCAAATTTTCTTTATATTCTCTTTGTTTATCTACTAATTTCTGGGTAATTTGATTATATATATCTGTTTCAAAAATTTTTCTAAAAATATCAGCTCTTTCTTTACTTTCTGCAAATAAAATTTTTAAAAATTCACCTTGTGCTAGCATTGCAATTTGCTTAAATTGTTTTGCATTTATACCTAAAATTTCTTCTATTTTTTCATCAACATTTTTTATTTTAGAAATTACAATATCATTATACTCAAGATATGCATCTGCAATATTTTTTGTAACTCCACTACCTCTAGCTTTTGGCCTTTCGTAAGGAGGAGTTCTTTTTATATTATATATAATTCCTTTATGTTCAAATTTTAACTCTGCATAGGTATCTACTGAATTTTCAGAAAAATTACTTCTTAAACTTGATGTTAATCTATTAGAACCACTAACTTCTCCAAACAAAGAAAAAGATATTGCATCAAAGATAGTAGTTTTTCCAGCTCCAGTATCACCAGTAATTAAAAATATTCCATTATTGCCAATTTTTTCAAAATCTATTTCTACCTTATCTTTATATGGTCCAAAAGCACACATTGTTAGTTTTAATGGTTTCATTTCTACTCCTTATATTTCATCTTTAATTTCTTGTATAATATTTTTTATAATATCTTTTTGTTTTTCTGAAAGCTCTATATTATTTTGAAATTTATAAAATTCATTAAATAATTCTAATTCACCTTTTTGTTTTATTGTATCGATTTTTGTAAAATCTGCTTGTAAATTTACTTCTGATTTACTATTTTTTATATCTAATCTTAAAGTATTTGGATAAATTTTTCTAATTTGTCCTATTGCATCATATAATGGCTCCTCATTTGTTATTATTGCCCTTATATAATCATTTAAATTAGTTCCTTTATAATTTTCAGGATTTAATAATTCTTCAATAGGACCTTCTATTACTCTCATATCTCTCAAAGGTTTTAATTGGACTAGCTTATATTCTAAATTTTCTTTTTCTTTAAAATCTATTACAACAACAGACTTTTTATGGAAAACTTCTGAAAATGAGTATTTTAGCATTGTTCCACTATATCTAACAGTTTCTCTTCCTATTTTTTGTGGTCCATGAATATGTCCGAAGAGCTACATAATCAAATTTATCAAAATTTGATACATCTATATTTTCACTTCCACCTATAATCAAAGTTTCAGATTCAGAGCGTTCTGGTTCTTTGCCACTATTTGTAACAAATTGATGAGCAATTATTATATTTCTTTTTGAATTATCTATTTCCTCGTTTTTCATAATTAGCTTAAAAGCATCATCATAAGATTCTATTTCTTCATCAAAAAAGTTTTTTACATCAATTGGTTTAATAAAAGGTAACATGTAAATGTTTATTAAACCATATTCATCTTCAACTTCTACTTTTCTTATTTTTCCATTATAAGAAGTTTGAATATATAATCCATCATTTTCAAAAATTTTACTTCCAAAATTTAATCTTTCTTTTGAATCATGATTTCCAGAAATAATAAAAACTTTTACTTTATTTTTTCTAATAAGTTCATTCAAAAACCAATCTAAAATTTCTACAGCTTCACTTGATGGAACTGCTCTATCATAAATATCTCCAGCAATTAAAACACTATCAATTTTTTCATCATCTACTATTTTTAAAATTTGTTTTAACATATATTTTTGATCTTCTAAAATGGATTGCTCTAAAAGAGTTTTTCCTATATGTAAATCTGATAAATGTAAAAATTTCATTTTCTAATCTCCTTTGAAAAATTTTAACACATTATACAATATTTCACAATATTTGATTAATATTTATAAAAAAAAACATACTAAATATATAAAAATATTGCCACACCAATTTTAAAATGATATAATTCCTTTATCAAAATTACAGAAAATTAAATTGTGAAAGGAAATTAACATGGATAAAAATTCAAAAATATCTATAGCTTTAAATATATTAGATAGAAAAATTGCTAACCTTAATATGAAAATTCTAAAAAACAATTTAGATCCAAATTTAAAAAAAGATTTAAATAAATATTTAACAATAAAAAAAGAAATTAAAAATGGAAATCAATTAATAATTGATGAAATTATTAATGGCAAGGAGAACTAAATGATAGATTTAAGAGATAAAATAAGAGAAATAATAAAAAAAGAAACTGATGCTAATCACTTTTCAGAGCTTAATTTAGACACCAGTGTTGAACTTATTCAACAAATTTTTGAAAATTATGAAGAAACTCACAATCTAAAACAAGATTTTAACAATTTACCCAAAGAAGGTGAACTAATTTTCATTGCAGCCCCTACTGGAACTGGTAAAGATAGTCTAGTTATGAAGCTAAATTTTATGAATCCAGAAAAAAAATATATAGAAATTAATATGGATATGTTTAGACATTATTTCCCTATGTTTATTTCTGATTTAACAAATTTAACAGATAGAAATTTCGCCAATTTAACAAATGAGTTTTCATATGAAATATTTATAACAATTCAAGAAATTTTATTAAAAGAATTTCCTGGAACTAATATTATAATAACAGGAACTTTAAGAGAAACCAATTGGCCTCAAAGAATATTAGAAAATTATAAAAAAGATAAAAATACTATTTATAAAGTAAAACTTATTTCATTAGCTGTTCCAAAAAAAGAAAGTGCTCTATCTGCTCTAAAAAGATATATAGAAATTGTTGATGACCAAAAAAAACGTAGTGATTTTCAAAGTGGTACAGCTAGATATACATCTAGAAAATATCATGATGAAACATATGAAAATTATCCAAAGAATCTTGAATATTTTGAAAAATTATTTAGGCAAAATCCAGGTGAGCTTATTGATTCCATTAAAGTTTACAGAAGAAGTAACAATATTTTAGATTTTCAAGATGATAACCTAGTTTATTCTTCTGAAAGACAGCAAGATAAAGATAAAACAGCAGTAATGGTTGTAAACCAATTAAGGCAAGCAAATTTTAAAATTGATGAAGAAACCATTAAAAATATAGCAAAAAAAATTAAATCTAATAAAGAATATTTAAAAAGCCAAAATACATTTGAAGAAGTTCTTTTTGATTTAAATTCATTTCTTACACAAGAACAATTTAAAAGAGTTCTATCTAATTTAAATGAAAATAATAATAAAATAGATTTTAATGATACTGAACCTAGTTTATAATAAAAGGCGATTAAAAAATCGCCTTTTATTATTCAATAGTAGAGTTCTCATAAGATAAAGTCCACTATTGTTCTGTTATTCTTCTAAATTTTCAGAAAAAACTCTTATCCAATTTTTTCCCATTATTTTATCAATTGTATCTTGAGAATATCCATTTTTTATCAAAGTTTCTTCTATTACTTGAACTTTAGAAACATTACATATATCTTTTAGCTTAGATTCATCATTTAATCCATCAAAATCTGAACCCAAACCTACATAATCTTCACCAACAAGATTTATAATATAATCTATATGTTTTAAAATATCATTAACATCTACTATAGAATTATTACTTAAAAATTTATTTGCAAAGCAAATTCCTACAATGCCTCTTCTTTTTGCTATTGCTTTTATTTGTTCATCTTTTAAATTTCTTTTATGACTACATATTCCAAAACAACATGAATGACTAGCCACTAAAGTTTTGTTTGTATTATTATATGTATCCCAAAAAGTTTTTTCTGAACAATGTGAAACATCAATAATAATATTCTTACTCTCTAATTTTTTTACATATTCTATTCCAAAATCAGTTAAACCTATATCTTTTTGAGTTAAACAACTACACCCAATAAGATTATCATCATTCCATGTAATTCCCATCATTCTTATGCCTTTTTCATAAAACCAATCTATATTTTTCAAATCATTTTCTATAGCTTTCCCATTCTCTATTGATAGAATTACACCTAATTTATTATTTTTGCAAACATATTCTATATCTTTAACATTTTTAATTAAGAAGGTTTCATCTTTTATTTCATCATAATACTCAACTAGATTTTTAGCTCTTTTAAAACCATCTTCATAACAAGTATTAACAAAAGCAGCAAGTGTTTGAATTCTAGGAATATTTAATTCTATATCTTTAATATTAAAATCGAGCTCACTATATTTTAAATCTTTTTTTATATCAAAAGCTTTTTTCAAAGTGTCACAATGTCCATCTGCGTATATATTCATAATATCACCTCAATTTATTATATAAAAAAATAGAGGGATGGTCCCTCTATTTTTCAATTTTCACAAATCTATTTTTTCCAAATTGAACCACTTTTCCACTAACAATTTCAATATCAGCTCTAATATCTGTTTGAACTTCTGAATTTATTTTAACTCCATTTCCTGCAATCATTCTTTTTGCATCACCTTTAGAGCTTGCAAATCCAACTTTTACGAGTAATTCACATATATTAATTGTAGCTTCTTCTATTTTGCAAGTAGGTATATCTTCTGGAATTTCTCCACTTGCTATTTCTTTATATTTATTTTGTGCTGATTCAAAATCTTCTGGTGAATCATACATATAAATTAATTCTTTAGCAAATCTTACATGTGCATCTCTTATATCTCCACTCATTATTTTATCAATTTCTTCTGTAGGTAAATCTGTAGCAAGTTCAAAATATTGTCTTAATACTTCATCAGGTATTTTCATACTCTTTTCAAATTTTTTAAATGGAGTATCTGTTAAACCAATATAGTTATCTAAAGATTTACTCATTTTTTCTTTTCCATCTAAACCTACTAAAAGTGGAAATGTCATTACAACTTGTGGTTCTTGATCATAATTTCTTTGAAGTTCTCTTCCTACTAATAAATTAAATGTTTGATCAGTTCCACCAATTTCTATATCTGCATTTAATGCAACAGAATCATATCCTTGCATTAAAGGATATAAAAGCTCATGCATAGAAAGTGGAAGATTATTTTCAAACCTATTTTTAAAATCATCTCTTTCCATAATTCTAGCAACTGTATATTTTCCTGCAAGTTTAATTACATCTTCAAAAGTCATTTTTGAAAGCCATTCTGAATTATAAGCAATTCTAGTTTTATCTTTATCTAATATTTTTGTAGCTTGTTCTAAATATGTTTCTGCAGATTTTTTAGTTTGTTCAAAAGTAAGTGAAGGTCTTGTTTTGCTTTTTCCAGATGGATCTCCTATCATAGCAGTAAAATCACCTACTACAAAAACTACTTCATGCCCCATATCTTGAAATTGTCTAAGTACTCTTAAAACAACACTATGACCTATATGTAAATCTGGTCTACTAGGATCAGCTCCAAGTTTAATTACTAATTTTTTTCCACTTTTAATTTTTTTCTCTAAATCTTCTTCTGAAAAAATTTGTACAGCTTTTCTCTTAATAAGTTCTAAATTATCCATAATCTCTCCTTTATAAAAACAAATAGAGCACCCAATCCCAAAAGGACGAGTGCTCATCGTGTTACCTAAATTTTCATAACTCCACCAATTGTTCTAATATCTTCACCTTTACTTAAAGCACCAATTCCACCTGTAAGTACAACTGTATCACCTTTTTCCAATATTCCTTTAGTTTTTAATTTTTCTATACCAGCTTTTAAAGTTGAATCAATATCTTCTTGTTTTTCTACAAGTACTGGTGTAACATTCCATGCTAAAGCAAGTTGATTAAAAGTTCTTCTATTATCTGTAACAGCAAGAATTGGACATCCTGCACCTTGACCTGCTAAATATCTAGCAGAATTTCCAGTATTAGTATAACATACTATAGCATCAGCATTAATATTCATAGCTGTAAAGCAAACTGAATAAGCCATTTTTCTTTCTAAAGTTGATAAATCAACATTTGTATTTTCTTTAAATTTTTTCCAATAATTTATTTCTGGTTCAACTCTTCCAGCTATTTTAACCATTGTTTTAACACATTCAACAGGATAATCACCCATAGCACATTCACCAGAAAGCATTATAGCACTAGTTCTATCATAAATTGCATTTGCAACATCACTAGCCTCAGCTCTAGTTGGTAATGGATTATGTGTCATTGATTCAAGCATTTGAGTAGCTGTTATTGCTGGTTTTCCAGCTTTATTTGATAATTTTATAAATTTCTTTTGCATAACAGGTGGTTCTGTAAAATCTGTTTCTGTAGCCATATCTCCACGAGCTATCATTTGACCATCAGCTGTGTCAACAATAACATCCATATTTGATAAACCTTCAACATTTTCTACTTTAGTTATAATTTGTATATCTTTTCCACCATTTTCATCTAATACTTTTCTTACTTGATCTATATCATCTTTGTTTCTACAGAAAGATATTGCAACAAAATCATAATCATGTTCACATGCTGTTTTTAAATCGTTTATATCTTTTTCTTTTAATGCTGGAAGTCTTATTGCTGTTCCAGGAATATTCATTGTTTTTCTACTTCCTAATCCGTTTCCATGAATTACTGTACAAACAATATCTTTATTTACAATTTCATCAACTCTAAGCTCAATTGCACCATCATCAATTAAAATTTTTGCTCCTGGTTTAACATCATTATATAAACCTTTATATGAAACAGAAACTTTATCTTTATCTCCAACGATATCATCATTTACTAATGTAAATTTTTGACCATCTTCTAACATTATTTTCTCATTTTTACCTGTAACTAACATTCCTGTTCTAATTTCAGGACCTTGCATATCTAAAAGTAAAGCTACTGGAATATCTAACTCTTTCCTTAATTTTATTATTTCTTCAGTTTTTTCAGCTTGTTCTTCCCAACTACCATGAGAATAATTAATTCTAGTAACATTTAAACCAGCTTCAAATAATTCCTTTAATCTGTACTCACTTGCAGGACCAATTGTACCTACTATTTTTGTTTTTCTTAAATTAGTTTTCATATAAAATACCTCCATTAACTCAACTGTCAAAGATTATATCACAAATGATTTGCAAAATTCAACTTATTTACACAAAATATTTATTTTTTTATAAAAATATTACAACTTGTATTATATGTTTTACAAATTATAATTATTTTATCCTAAAAATATGATTTTATTTTATAATATGCTATTTTATTTAAAAAGTTAAAAAACAATAGTGTGCAATACTTTTATTCAGTCTGGCTACATAAAAATTTTAATGAATAAAAAAAAGCCCCAGATAAGAATCTAGGGCAAATTGAATAAAAAGAAAAGCCCCAGATAAGAACCCAGGGCAAATTGAACTTAGGTTAAAAGAAATGTTGGGATATCCCATACTCCCCATATTGCTATAAGAATTGCGATTATTCTTGCCAATATTACTGCTACCACACTATATCTGCCTGGAATGATTCTATTCAAACCTCTGTTAAGAAGTCTGTATATGCCTCTTCCCATTCTATAATGTAATGTAGTAGTCCTATTGCTTACTGATAAATTTACATGATGTCCATTAGCATTTACTGTCACTGTAGGAGGCTGAAATCTATTATCCATTCTACCAATAGTAACACCAATAACCAAATATACCCATGCTAAAACAATTCGAATAAGCAAAGCGAAAACATATCTTAGAACATGACCAAAAAAATGGCCGATTATTCTTCGCGTCCGCATTTCAAGAGTAACTCCTATACAAACAAATATTGTTAATACTATTAAAAGTATCACACCATTCTTCATGAAGTCTGCCCTAAGAAATGCCCACACCCAAGTCAATAAATACACCTCAAGAAAGATAATTCCCTTGAGTGGCCAAAATAAATGAGTAAAGAACTTTCCAAAAAGCTGAAAACCTGACATAGTAAATATCCTCCTTAAGATATTGCACGCAATAGCATGCATTTAATATTGAATTTTTAACTAATATAATTATATCATATCTTTATACGTTATGTAAACTTTTTTGCTATTCTTTTGCTATTTTTTTCAAAAGTCCACTATTGTTCTTTTTCAAAAATTACACTATAAGTTTAATTCTAATTTTATATTTTTGTCTTCATATTTTCTATATTTAATATTACAATAATCCAACATTTTTTTAGATGCAATATTTCCATCTGTTCCATTATATTTGTCAGATTTATAAATTATTTCTTTTATTCCAGATTGAATTATTGCTTTTGCACATTCATTACATGGAAATAAATCTATATATATTCTAGCATTTTCTAAATTAGATCCTTTATTATTTAAAATAGCATTAAGTTCTGCATGACAAACATAAGCATATTTAGTTTCTAAGAATTCTCCTTCTCTATCCCATGGAAGTGCTTCATCATCATATCCATTAGGTGCTCCATTATAACCTACTGACAAAATTTTATTATCTTTACTAACTATACATGCACCAACTTGTGTATTTGGATCTTTACTTCTTTGAGCAGAAAGCATAGCAACTCCCATAAAGTATTCATCCCAACCAATATAATTTTCTCTTTTTTTTGTCATAAATTCCTCCTTAAACTTATTTGAATTCAAAAAGAATGTGCAAAACACATTCTTTTTGAATAAAGTTTTATTTTAAATTATATTTTTCTTGTTTTGTATAATGTGTATGTAAATATTTGTGAGCTTTTTCTCCACCAGCTTCTCCAAAGAATTCTTTATAAATATTTTGAAGTACAGGATTTTGATGAGATTTTCTAATTGTACTTTTCTCATCTATAGTATAAATACTATCTGCTCTTAATTTTCTTACATCTGTTACATTTCTAATTTTAGAAGATTTAATAGGTTGACCCCCACCCATTACACATCCTCCAGGGCAAGCCATAATTTCAACAAAATCATAATAAGCATTTCCACTTTTTATTTCATTCATTATTTTTCTAGCATTTCTTAACCCTGATGCAACAACAACTCTAATTTCTTTTCCAGCAACATTAACTGTAGCCTTCTTTATTCCAGCTCCTCCACGAACTGCTTCATATTTAAATTCACCTAAATCTTTTCCTTCTAATATATCAGCAGCTGTTCTTAAAGCAGCCTCCATAACTCCACCAGTTGTTCCAAAAATTGCAGCAGCTCCAGTAGCTTCTCCCATTGGATCATCAAATTTTGAGTCCTCTAAGCTTACAAATTCTATATTTTCTTGTTTAATCATTCTTGCAAGTTCTCTAGTTGTTATAACAGCATCTACATTTCTAATCTCATCATTTTCCATTTCTGGTCTTATAGCTTCATACTTTTTAGCAGTACAAGGCATTACTGAAACAACAAATATTTTATTTGGATCTATTCCAAATTTTTGTGCATAATATGATTTTATAATTGCACCAAACATTTCATGAGGTGATTTACAACTTGATAAATGATCTAATTGATCTGGGAAATTCTTTTCTGCAAATCTTACCCAAGCTGGACAACATGAAGTTATCATTGGCATAACTCCACCATTTTTAATTCTTTCAATAAATTCTGTTGCCTCCTCCATTATTGTAAAATCTGCACCAGTATTTGTATCAAATACTCTATCAAAACCAAGTCTTTTTAAACTTGTAACCATTTTTCCTTCAACATTTGAACCTATTTCCATTCCAAATTCTTCGCCAAGAGCAACTCTAACAGCAGGAGCTGTTTGAACAACTGTAAATGTATCATTATCTTTTAATTTTCTAAATATTTTTTTAGTATCATCTTTTTCACGAAGAGCTCCAGTAGGGCAAGCTTCTATACATTGACCACAAAATGTACAATCAACATCATTTAAGCTATTATTTCCTACAGTAGAAACTGTAGATTCAAAACCTCTATTTATGCTATCAATAGCACCTATTTGTTGAACATTTTTACAAGCACCAACACATCTTCTACATAATACACATTTATTTTGATCTCTAACAATTGAAGGAGATTTATCATCTATTTCATAATGAATTTTTTCACCTTCATAATCTATACTTGTAACATTATATTTTTCTGCTAAAGCTTGTAATTCACAATTTCCAGATCTAACACATGTTAAACATTCTTTAACATGATTTGATAAAATTAAATCTAAAACCATTTTTCTTGATTCTATAATTGAAGGAGTATTTGTACGAACCACCATACCTTCTTCAGCTTTTGTAATACAAGAAGTTACAAATCCACGTCTTCCTTCAACCTCTACAATACACATTCTGCAATCACCAATTGCATTTATTTCTTTTAAATAGCAAAGAGTTGGAATATCTATATTTGCGCTTCTTGCTGCATTTAATATTGTTGTTCCTTCTGGAACGCTAACACTTATACCATCTATAGTTAAATTTATCATTATTTTCCACCTCCTATTGCTTTGAAAGGACATTTTGTTAAACATGACCTACATTTAATACATTTTTCTTGATCTATATAATGTATTTCTCTAACATCTCCACCTATAGCATTTACTGGACAAACCTTAGTACATAAATGGCAACCTTTACATTTATCTGGATCTATTGCAATTTTAGCCATTGCTTTACATTCCATTGTTTCACAAGAATGGTCTATAACATGTGCTCTATATTCATCTTTAAAATATTTCATTGTACTTAAAACTGGATTTGGAGCAGTTTGACCAAGACCACAAACTGAAGCTTTTTTAATATTTTCAGCTAAAACTTCAAGTTTTTCTAAATCTTCTTCTTCACCTTTTCCATCACATATTTTAGTTAATATTTCAAGCATTCTCTTAGTTCCTACTCTACATGGAGTACATTTTCCACAACTCTCACTTACAGTAAAATCGAGATAAAATCTAGCTATATTTACCATACATTTTGAATCATCCATAACAATAAGTCCACCAGAACCCATCATAGAACCAATTGATCCAAGATTTTCATAATCTATTTTAATATCTAGATGCTCTTTTGGTATACATCCTCCAGAAGGTCCACCAGTTTGAGCAGCTTTAAATTCTCTATTATTAGGAATTCCTCCACCTATATCATAAATAATTTCTCTAAGTGTTGTTCCCATAGGAACTTCAACTAAACCAACATTATTAACATTTCCACCTAAAGCAAAAACTTTAGTTCCTTTAGATGTTTCTGTTCCAATTGAAGCATACCAATCTGCACCATTTAAAATAATTCCTGTAATATTAGCATATGTTTCAACATTATTTATTAAAGTTGGTTTTTGGAATAATCCTTTATTTGCAGGAAATGGTGGTTTAACACGAGGTTGGCCTCTTTTTCCTTCAACAGATTCTAAAAGTGCTGTTTCTTCACCACAAACAAAAGCTCCTGCTCCTAAACGAATTTCTATATCAAACTTAAAGTTTGTTCCAAAAATATTTTCACCTAAAATTCCATATTCTCTTTCTTGATTTATAGCAATTTGTAATCTCTTAACAGCTATAGGATATTCTGCTCTAACATATATGTATCCTTTATTTGCTCCAACTGCATAAGCTGCAATTGACATTGCTTCTAATAATGCATGTGGATCTCCTTCTAGAATACTTCTATCCATAAAAGCACCTGGATCTCCTTCATCAGCATTACATACTACATATTTTTGTTCACCTTCAGCCATTTTTACAAAAGCCCATTTTTTTCCTGTAGGGAATCCAGCTCCACCACGTCCACGAAGTCCAGATTTACTTACTTCATCTATAACTTCATCTTGAGACATAGAAGTTAAAACTTTTGTAAGTGCTTTAAATCCATCAAATGCTATGTATTCATCTATATCTTCTGGATTTATAACTCCACAATTTTTTAAAGCTATACGTTTTTGTTTTTTATAAAAAGGAAGTTCGTCTAATTTTTTAACAACAGTTCCATCAACATCTTTGCAAAGTAATCTTTCAACAATTTGACCATTTACAATATGGCTATTTATAATTTCCTCACAATCTTCTGGTGTTACCATTGAATAAAAAATATCCTCAGGTCTAATTATAACTATTGGACCTTTTGAACAAAGACCAAAACAACCAGTTTTTACAACTCTAACATTATCAATATTTTTTTCTTGTAAAATTCTTCTGAAATTCTCCAAAATTTCTGGAGATTTAGCTGAAGTACATCCTGTTCCTTGACATACTAAAATATGTTTTTCTCTAGTATCAGCAGAAGTATTTACTCTTAAATCTAATTCTGCTCTTTTTTTTGTGCGAATTTCTTCAATTTCAGCAATACTTTTTCCCATAATTTATACTCCTTGTTTAATTTTTTTATTAAGATTCAAAATTTTAGAACAATAGTTTACATTTTATCCATAACTTAATTGTTTTTCATCAACTCATCTAAAACTTCATCTAGTTTTTTTACAGTAGCTTTTCCATAAACCTCATTATTTACTGTAAATACTGGAGCTAAACCACAAGCTCCAACACATCTTGTTTCATCAAGAGAAAACAATCCATCTTCAGTTGTTTGACCAACATCTATTCCAAGCTTCTCTTTTGCTCTTTCAACAATTTCTTTTGAACCTTTAACAAAACAAGCTGTTCCCATACAAACTGAAATATTATATTTTCCTTTTGGCTCTAAAGTAAATCTTGAATAAAAAGTAATTACTCCATATACTTCAGCAAGTGGAATTCCTAAATATTCTGCAATCTCTGATTGAGCTATAACAGGAATATAACCATATTTTTCTTGAACTTCATTTAATATAGTAATTAAATTTTGTTTATCCTGAGTAAATGGTTTTAAAATTTCATCAACTTCATTTTTTACTTTTTCATCTGCACAATTTAAATTTCTTTTTTCTTCCATAGTTACCTCCATTTCTCTGCGAATTTTTTCCTTAAATATTTTTTGGCAGAAAAACATATTTTGATTATATATGATTTATAAATTTTTTCAATACATTTTTTTAAATTTATATATTTTTTTGACAATTTCCTACATAAAAATTAAATTTTTAAATAATGTTTATATTAAATTTTATAAAGTAAATTCAAATTATATTACAATAAATTCTTTATTCAAACTTTCTACTTAAAACCTTTATTCTGAATAAAAAAATATGGGAGATTTATAATCTCCCATATTTTTAATCTTTTATAATAGATTGAATATAATTTTGTCCAGTTACTGTATTTGTATTTAATCTAGCTGTAAATTTAATACCATTTATTTCATATTCAGCATATACGCTTCCTGCTGCAGTATTTGTTTCAAAATTCTCTAAAACTAAACTATTTGAATTATTTTTTATAAGCTCATATTTTCCATTTTCATACTTCAATCCATCAATTGATTTTTGCTGTGCTAATTCTACATTAAATATAGAATAAACAATGTCATTTATTTCTTTTTCGGAAAAAGTGGTTTTACTAGTTTCAATATAGCCATTATTTAAAGCATTATATGCAACCTCCAAATATTGTTCTACTGTTAAATTTTGACCACTAGAAAAATCTCCTAAACTATAACAACTTAAAATTTTATTTTCAGTATTTAAATTAACATATGTAATCTCTTCAGGCTTTTCCTCATCAGGCTTAGAATCAGCTGATATATCTATATCAGGTATACTATCATCAACATTATCTTTTTTAACAACATTTATAATAATAAATGCAATAATTACAATTAAAATAAGTATTACAAATATTCTTTTTAATTTTATTTTCTTTTTCATAAACTTTCCTTTTTACTAATAATTTTTATAACATATATTACAATCAACATTTCCAAAAATTCCATTTATAATTCCTGATGAAGTATATTGCCACATTGAATATGCTCCACTATAATTTGGACTTAAGTTTGGATCATTTCTATAATGAGCAATCCATGTATCATAATCAGATAATTGATTCATATCAACATAATTTTGCGCCCAATCTATATTTAAATATATCATCGGAATATATCCTGCATTTTGAATAGTTTGGCAAAATCTTTTTACTAAAAATGTACGAGTATTTTTATCTAACCCATCTGCTCTTCCAGTCATATTACCAGATCCAGAAGCTTCAACATCAATTGCAACAGGCATATCAATTTTATAAGGCCTTATTTTATCTATAACCCAGTTTGCTTCTTCTACTGCTTCCCATTCATTTACAGCTTGTGTAACAAAATAAATTCCTACTTTTAGTCCAGCATTTTTTGCACCTTCAATATTTTGTACAAATTTTGTATCTTCAGCAAAATTTCCTTCTGGTGCATAACCTCTATATCCTACTCGAATCATTACATAATCTATACCAGAGTATTTAACAGCTTCCCAATTTATATCTCCTTGATACTTACTTACATCAATTCCCATATATTTTCTTTTATATTTAGGAACTATTCTTACTCTAATTGCTTCTATTCTTCTTGATTCTCCAACTGTACCTGCTGTTTCTCCATCAATATGCCATCCAGACCACCCACTGCCTTCAACATGTACTTGATATTCAACAGTATAATTATTCATATTTTCAAGTTTTATTTCTAATGCTTCTACTCTTAACCCTAATCCTTCTGTTCCTGCAATTTGATCACTAGATTTCCAATCTTGCCATCCCATATTTTGAACATGAGCTCTATATTTTACTCTGCCATTATTTGGAGCATTATATAAATTTAATTTCATAGCTTCTATTCTTAAAAATTGTCCTTCTGTTCCTGAAGTATTACCATCAGCTGAATAAGCTTGCCAACCATAGTTTTGTACATGAGTTGAATAATTTATATGAATTTTATTATCTACTATAAAGTTTGTTGTCGTTTGTTTCAATACTTTGTTTTTAGCAGAATATAATATAATTTTAATTTCATGCTTTCCGTCTTTTAAACTTGATGTATTTATTGAAAATTTAAAGCCATTTGAAGGATTCTCTTTAGCTGTACCATATCCATTTACTGAATTATATAAATCAGATCTTTTTGAATATGAAATTTGTTTATCTTGTATTTGATTATTGTCTAAATATGCTTTTATATATGTATTCATTAAATTAGACATTTTCCATCCTGAAACATTAACTGTATTTTTATTATATATTGTAGTTCCTGATGCAGGTGATTCTATACATAAATTACCTTTTTCAATTTTCTTTACTATCTTAATTTCAATAGCTTCTAATCTTAATCCTTTTCCTTCTGTTCCAGATATCTCACCATCAGATTTCCAAGCTTGCCATCCTAAATTTTGAACATGAGTTCTATACATTATTGAATAATCTTCTGAAGATTCGAGCCTTATTTTTATAGCTTCTAACCTTAATGCTAGTCCCTCTGTACCTGCAAATTGACCATTTGATTTCCAATCTTGCCATCCAATATTTTGAACATGAACTTGATATTTTAAAGAAACATTTTTATCTAATCCTGTAACTCTTAATTTTATACCTTCTAATCTCAAACTTTCTCCAACAGATCCAGCTGTTTGAGAATCTTTTTTATTATACATCCAGCCTTTATTTTGAATATGTACATCATAATTTACACTAGGACTTTCCACTTTGGATTCTTGAACTATAATATCTGTTGCATTTGCTTTTATGTTTGTAATATTTTGATCTTCAGTAGTATTTTTATTTTCAACATTAGTTTTATTTTCAGTATTAGTTTTATTTTCAATAGTGTTTTTACTTTTAGAATTATTTGTATTAGTAGTTGTTTTATTTGAATTTGATTGATTTTCAAAAATAACATTTGTATTAGTATTTTTTTTAGAATCTACACTATTATTTATAATATTTTCATCTGATTTTTCTACTTTATTTTCTACTTTATTATCAGATTTTTCTTCGTTTATATTTTCTTCAACTTTATTTTCATTACTAGGCTTGTCTTTTTCTGAATCTATAATTTTATTTTCATTTGGAGCTTTTTCTATATTTGAATCTTTATCTACAACTTCATTTTTATTGCCAGTTTCATCATCTTTTTCATCATTTTCCTTTTTATCTTCTTCATCAAAATTATCATTTAATGTTTCGTCTTTTTTAGCAGAATTAGAATTTTCTTCTTCATTTAATAAATCTTCATTTTCAATAATTTCACTTTGATTAATTTCATTACTATTATTTTCTTTTGCTAAGAGATCATAAGTTAACACGTTTAATAAAAGAAAAAATAACAATAATATAATTACTATAACTGTTTTTAGTTTATTCATCTAAATTAAACCTCCCTACTTTTATATCATTATTTTAATTCATTAATATAATTTTTTCAATATAAATAAATGATTTTAAAGTAATATTGTATCATCCTTAATAAAGTACTTTTCCATTTTTTCCTTTTCAATTGGAGTTGAATAATAAAATCCTTGAATAATATCACATTCTAAAGATTTAATAAATTCAGCTTGTTCTTTGGTTTCAACACCTTCAACTACAATTTCTGTTCCTAATTGTTTTGCTATTAAAACAATATAATTTATCATATTTTTATCGCTATTTAAATTTGCTTTATCTACAAAAACTTTATCTATTTTTATAACATCTATCGGCAATTCTTGTAGCATAGCAAGTGAAGAATAACCTGTACCAAAATCATCTAATGAAATACGAAAACCATAAGATTTAATTTTATTTACTATTTTTAATACATCAATGTTTTTATCTAATGTAGCACTTTCTGTTATTTCTAATTCTAAATTACTTCTATCTATATTATATTTATCTGTAATATCTATATATTCTTGTATAAAATTTTCATTTACAAAATGTTCTTTTGAAACATTAACTGAAACTCTTATATTAACATCAAACTTTTCTTTCCAATAGGCTAAATCTTTACAAACTTGTTCAAAAATGTATAAATCCAATTTTAAAATAAATTTATTTTTTTCAAACAATGGAATAAAGCTATCTGGCATTATAATTGTATCGTTTTTATACCATCTTACTAATGATTCTGCTCCTACAATTTTCTCATTTTTGGTATCAAATTTTGGTTGATATATTATTTTAAATTCTTTCTTTTCTAAAGCATCTTCCATACTAACTTCTATATCTTCTTCTTTTAATAAAGAATTCTCAAGAGCTTCATCAAACATATAATAATAGTTACTATATGTTCCTTTTATTTGCTTACAAGCCATATATGCTTTATCTAATATTTTATTTATATCTGTATCATATTTTTTTATTTTATATACACCAATAGAAACATTTAAATGTATTACTATATTATCTACTTCAATTATTGATATATCTTTATATATTTTTTTTAAAACTTGCTCTATATCTTCAGTTGTTTCTAATATAATTGCAAATACATCACTATATAATCTACAAGTTATATTATTACTAGGTATACCTGTTTTTAATTTTTCTCCTAAAACATTTAAAATTTTATTGCAAAAATCATAACCATATAAATTATTTATAACTTTAAACTTATTTACATCAATAGCTAATAAAAATTTATTTTCATTATAAGATTTCAAAAATAATTTACTATATTCTTTAAAATAATTTTCATTACCAAGTAATGTAATAGGATCTATATATGCAGATTTATATAGTTTACGATTTTTAATTTGATTTGATATATCAACATAAACACAAATACTAATAATAATAAAATTAATAAATACACATACTCCTAAAGAAATTGCAATAAATAGATTTAATTCTTTAGCAATTGCACTTTCTGGTACAACATTAATAACATACCAATCATTTATTCCAATATTTTCATAATTTATAAAATATTTTTCTTTATCAATTTTTATATCAAAAGTTCCTCGAGTTTTATTTTTGATATTTTTTTTCATTTCATCTATCTTAATTTTTTGATTATCTTGTACATTATATTTATTTAAAATAAAATCATATAAGTTTACATTATTATCCTTTATTATGTCAAATGAATCTATTAAAACAATGCCATTATCATTTATCAAAAATGTTCCACCTAATCCATTGTATAATTTTCTAAGTAAAATATCTTTATAATCTTCAGTATATACTGTAGCAAATAATACTCTTTCTTGACCATTTAAATAAAATGCTTTTGAATATATATTTATCTGATTATTTGAAATAGTACTTTTTCTATTTTCTGATAAATATACTTTATCAAAATCGAAAAATTCATTTGTAATAGGATAATTAGTAACAATATGTCCATCACTTGTAATTCCGTTTCCTGATTTATCTAAAATAGCTAACCTTGTAAAATGATAATTTTCAAGATTAGCTGAAAAATTATCAAAAATTTCTGATTCATTAGAAAAATATCCTTTATTTATAGAATCAACTATTGTTTCAACAAATTTTTTCTGCTCCTCTATTGATGAATTAAGTTGGGTTACAGTTTGCTGACCAAGCTCTGAAATATTTTTATGTATATTTTTATAAGTTAAAGATTTTATATATCCAAATCCTAAAAAAGACAATATAATAATAATACATATTATTGGTAATATCCATTTAATACTTAATCTATAATTTTTATAATTAATATATTTATATTTTTCTTTCATTATTTTTTATAATCTATTAAGATTATATCCTCCTTATAATTTTTATTAAAGAAAAAACTTACGAAACCTTTACAGTTCGTAAGCTTTCTTAAATTAAAGTGGATGTCATAGGTATATACAACTTTTTCTCTCTTGAACGTTAATCCAAATATCAATTAATTTACTAAAGTATATCATAATTTAAATAAATTGCAATAGCTTAAATATAATAATTTTTCAAAAGTTTGTTTTGTTCGCTTGTATTTTATATAAAACTGTTGTATATTGGTACACATAGGAAATGATGATAAGCAGATGTGGTTTTGCCACCAATTATACGAATTATCGTAGGAGAGGTGGTGATGTTTATGGTTAAAGTAATACTATTTTTTATAATAGCATTTATGCTATCTTTAACATTAAACGTTGCCTTGGCTGCAGTTCTATATAAGAACTGGGTTGATAAGCAACTACATAAATAAAAAAATAAACCATTCTGCTGTGCTGAGCTTAATGGTTTATTAAATCCTTAACTTGGCAAGACCACATATGTGGTTTGTCATTTCCTATATTTATTATATATAAATCACTTAGAAAAGTCAATATTAATTCTAATTCTGATTGATTTTGTATATATCTATTCTTAAAATAAAAAACTTACGAACCATTTATAATTCGTAAGTTGTCTTAAATTGGAGCAGGTAGCGGGAATCGAACCCGCATAGCCAGCTTGGAAGGCTGGAATTCTACCATTGAACTACACCTGCATAGATGGTGCACCTTCAAGGATTCGAACCTTGGACCCACCGGTTATGAGCCGGTTGCTCTGACCAACTGAGCTAAAAGTGCATTTGCTAATTTCCTTAGCACGTTTTAAATTATAATAGTTTTTTTTTAATATGTCAACAGTTTTTTGAAAAAAAATTTATTTTTTTTCATTCCGTGCATTTAAAATTTTATTTAACCTTTTTTGCATTACATCTCCACCTATTTCTCCCTTTATTTTAATTATAATATTATCTAACACATTTAATAATTTTTAGGAAAAATTGCTAACACACAGTATTTTTAATTTTTTTATTATTTTAACATTTTTGCTAAGAATTCACAAATAATCACATAGTATTTTTTCTTTACTTTAAGATATTTTTATGATAAAATTTTCTTTATGGAAACGAAATATTTAGAAAAATTAGAATTTAATAAAATAAAAGAAATTTTAAGCCAATATACTATTACTTTTTTAGGAAAAAATTTAGCTTTAAATCTGGAGCCTTATGATAATAAAAAAGATATAGAAAAAGCTTTAAATCAAACTTTTCAAGCTAGTAATTTAATTTTTAGAAAAGGTAATATTCCTTTAACTGAAATTCAAGATGTATCTACTCATATTAAAATTTTAAAAAGCTTTATGAGTTTAAATATAAATCAATTATTAGATTTATATAAAATTCTTAAAATTTCTCGTGAACTAAAAGAATATTATAAAAATGAAACTAATATAGATATGAGTGAATTTTCTTCTCTAGAAAACTTATTTTTAAATTTATATACAAATATAAATATTGAAAAAGAATTATCTTCATGTATTATAGATGAATATACTTTAGCTGATAATGCATCTACTACTCTATATTCTATTAGAAAAAATATTAAAAATAAGGAATCAGAAATTAGAAATAAATTAAATTCAATGCTTCATAGTAAATATGTTCAAGAACCTATTATTACTTTTAAAAATAATAGATTTGTTATTCCTATAAAAAATGAATATCGTTCAGAAGTAAAAGGATTTATTCACGACATATCTAGTAGTGGTTCTACCATTTATATAGAGCCAATTAGTGTTTTTGAACTTAATAACGATATTGGTAATTTGAAAAATGATGAAAACATAGAAATTCAAAAAATTCTTCAAAAATTATCAGGTTTATTTTTTGATATAATAAATGAAATAGAAAACAATGTAAATTTAATTGGCTTTTTAGATTTTACTTTTGCAAAAGGTAAATATTCAAACAATATAGATGGAATAAAGCCAATAATAAATAATGAAAAATATATTAATCTAATAAATGTATGGCATCCTCTTTTAGTAAAAGAAAAAGCTGTTAAAAACACCATTACACTTGGAAAAGATTATAAATCTTTAATTATTACTGGACCAAATACTGGTGGAAAAACTGTAGCTTTAAAAACTGCTGGTCTTGTTAACATTATGGGAATGAGTGGGCTTAATATTCCTGCAAAAGAAGGTAGTAGTATTTATATATTTGATAATATCTTTGCTGATATTGGAGATGAGCAAAATATATTAGAATCACTTAGTACATTTTCTTCTCATATTTCAAATATATCAAACATTTTAAAACTTGCTACAAAAGATAGTTTAGTTTTAATGGATGAATTAGGTGCTGGAACAGATCCTATACAAGGCTCTGCTTTAGCAATTAGTATATTACAAGAGCTTTATTCTAGAGACTCTTTAGTTTTATGTACTACTCATTACCAAGAATTAAAACAATTTGCATTATTAAACGAAGGCTTTAAAAATGCTAGTGTTGAATTTGATTTAGAAACATTATCTCCTACCTATAAACTACTACTTGGTGTTCCTGGAACTAGCAATGCTTTTGCTATTAGTAAAAAGCTTGGTATATCTGAAAAAATTATTAAAAGAGCAGAAGGCTTAATTGAAGATAATGATATTCATATTGAAGATTTATTAAAATCTATTTATGATGATAAAAGAAAAATAGAATTGGAAAAACAAAAAATAGAACAAAACTCTAAAGAAATAGAAATATTAAAAGAAAAACTAAATAATGATTTAAGCTTTGCTCAAAATCAAGAATTAAATATTCTAAATGATGCAAAAACTAAAGCTAGAGATATTC
The DNA here is from genome assembly GCA_947630235.1 of uncultured Clostridia bacterium. GTDB lineage: Bacteria > Bacillota > Clostridia > TANB77 > CAG-508 > Scatovivens. The sequence continues at coordinate 792 of CANRGN010000028.1, read as the reverse complement.
TTATTTCTGCTAAAGAAGATGCAAATGAAATTATTAAAGAAATAGAAAATTCAAATAATAATAAAACTGCAAATAATTTAAGAAATAAATTAAATAATAAAATAAATGATTTATCTATAGTTAATTCAAAAACCAATACTTCAAAAAAATTAGAAAAAAAAGATATAACTTTAGGAATGCAAGTTTTTATACCTAGTTTAAATCAGGTAGGAACAATTTCTTCACTCCATAATAAATCTAATACTGTTCAAATTCAAATTGGAGCTATGAAAATGAATTTTAATTTAGATAAACTAGAAAAAACTAATCAAAAAGTAAAAGATTCTACTCAAAAAGATTATAGTAAAAAAAGAGATTTTAAAGTTAATTCTTTTTCTAGTGAAATAAATGTAATTGGATATAATGTTGAAGAAGCTTGTTTTTCTATTGATAAATATTTAGATCAAGCTGTATTAAATGGATTAGGTACCATAAGAATTGTGCATGGAAAAGGAACTGGAACATTAAGAACTGGTATTCATAAATTTTTAAAAAATCACCCTCATGTTAAAGATTTTAGAGTTGGCATATTTGGTGAAGGTGAAATGGGTGTTACAATAGTAAATATAAAATAAAACCTAAATGTGATGAAAATCACATTTAGGTTTTATTTTATATTTATTATTTTATTTTTCTAAATACTCCTGAAACTTTTCCTAATATTTCACAGTTTGGAACTATTATTGGATCCATTGTAGAATTTTCTGGTTGTAATCTTATATGATCTTTTTCTTTATAAAATGTTTTTACTGT